>JAOUNK010000107.1 GCA_029881015.1 Gammaproteobacteria bacterium
GAAGTCCGTGGTGATATACCGATTCGTCAGCGCAGAACCGAGTTCCTTCGGGTGCGGCGTTTGCGCCAGGAATCCGTCAGGACTGATGCGCAGCGATTCTTTTTCAATACCCTTTAGGCCACCACTGAGCACGTCACTGCCGGTAGCAGTAAGCGCTTCGAGGCGCTGTTCAAACCCCTGCTTCAAATCGATTCCTTCGGAATTTTCCCGTGTGGATGGAGCGCACACGCAGCCCCGCTATATTAACAGGACGCGCCCCAGCAGGTACTATGCGCTCTTGCGATCCCTCACAACGTATCCGGAGCCGATAAGGCATGAATGAATCCAAGCGCAGGCGCTTGCGCGACCGCACCTCAGGTGCCCCGACACTGATCAATCAAGGCTGCAAGATCACCGGTGTAATATCCGGCAGCGGCGATTACCAGGTCAGCGGCGAAATCGACGGCGACTGCGACATCGACGGCAACGTCATTCTTGCTCGTGACGGCTTCTGGGCCGGCACAATCAAGGCCGACAATGTCGTGATTTCAGGACACGTCGTAGGCGACATCGTTGCCTCCGGCAAGGTCGAGATTGCCGACTCGGCGAAAATCACGGGGACGGTTACCGGCGAAGCGATCGCTGTCGCCGAAGGCGCGGTGGTCGAGGGTGTCATGAAGACCACGGTACAACCCAAGCCGCTGGAATTCGTGGAAAAACGCGGCAAAGACGACGCCTGATCCGCGCCCGTTGCGGTAACCGGGCCATCCGGCCCGGATTACTGGTCCACTTTGGAAACATAAGGTTTCCGCTCGTGTCGGAGTGATACAATTGGCCTGAAATTTTTGGCCGAATAATAACCATGACATGATCGGCAACAGGATTCCGCGAACGCTTCTTTATGTGACCGTGCTTGGCGCAGTGGTCGCCGCGATACTGCTGTCCATGTTCTATGGCCAGTATCGCTGGATGGCCCGGCAGATCATGTCGACGAGCTACGATGAGCACCGCGCCCGGCTCGAGGCCAGCTTCGAACGGCGTACCCGGGCGGAATTGCAGGCGATCTCCGACATGCTGCCCGACGACGTGGTCGAGGCGGATGACGGCGCGCTTGCCATCACGCTAAATCGCGCGCTCGCCGCAAACCCGAAGCTCGCCGGTGTACAAATTACGTTGACCGGCGGCAGGACACTGTCCAGCGGCAACTTCCCGTCGGTCGGCACCATCGAGCAGACCCAATGGCTCGATAACTTCCTGTTGCAATCAACGCCCATCGTTCGGAACGAACTGCAAGTCGGGCGCGTCACCGGATCTTTCGAGCTCGATTCCCTGCACGCCGATTTCGTCAGTTTCAGCGAAGAACTGCGAACCAAGGAAGACGAAAGCCGCCGCGTCAGTTACCTCTGGATCGGCGGTGCCACACTTGCTGTCCTGCTACTTTGTGGCGCCGTTGTCTGGCTGCTCGATCGCGGCCATACGAAACGCATCCGCCAGCTCAAGGCGCAGGCTGAGCGCTTTCGGGACGCCGATTTCGGCGAGCCGCTTCCGGTGACCCGCACCGACGAACTCGGCGCACTCGCGGCCGTCTTCAACGACATGCGGGCCAAGCTGCTCACGACTACGCATTCACGTGACTACGTAGACAGCATCCTTGCCGGGATGAACGAAGCCATCATAGTCACAACGGACGATGGCCGGATTCAACGCATCAACACGGCGACAACGCACCTGCTCGGTTACGAAGAAGCCGAACTCAAGGGCACTTCGATCGACTTCGTGATCAACTCGAAGAAGAGCCGTTCGCTGGCGGACGACGCGCCCTCCGGACTCCCTCATGAGGCGATGTTTGAGAGCAAGTTTGGCGAATCCATCCCGGTGTCTTACACGTGTTCGGTTATCCAGGGAGATGGCGGAAGGAGCAGCCGGATTTACGCGGCACAGAACATCACGGAGCGCCGCCGTGCCGAGAAGCGAATCCGTTACCTGGCGCGCATCGATGCGCTGACCAAGATTCCCAACCGCATGCAGTTTCAGCACCTGCTGCAACGTGGCATTGCCAGGGCTCGCCGCGCCGGCAAGCCACTCTGCCTGTTCTATATCGACATTGACTATTTCAAGGAAATAAACGACACGTTCGGTCACCTTGCCGGAGACACAACCCTGGAGACCGTTGCCGAGCGGCTGTCGTCAGCCCTGCCGCCCCTGTCGATTATCGGGAGGCTGGCGGGCGACGAATTCGCCGTAATCGTCAATGGACTGTCGCCGGACAAGGCCGGCCAAAAAGAAACCTCCGAATTGGCGCAGAAACTCCTGAACAGGCTCGCCGACCCGTTCTACGTGCAGGGCCACGAAGTCTTCATGACCGCCAGCATGGGCATCGCCTATTACCCCAAGGATGCGCCGAACGTCATCGACCTGATTCGCAACGCAGACGCTGCCCTCTACAGCGCAAAGAAGTCGGGGGGGAACGTGTTCGCATACTACGAGCCCGAAATGAACGAGGCGTCCGTCGAACGGCTGATCACCAAGAGTAAACTCAAACGTGCGTTCGAACGTGACGAGCTGCTGGTGCACTACCAGCCCAAGTACAACCTGGTAACAGGGGAAATCTTCGGAGCCGAAGCGCTGGTTCGCTGGGAGCTTCCCGAGCGCGGTCTCATACTGCCGTCTGACTTCATCCCGATTGCGGAGGAGACCAGTCTCATTATCGAGATCGGCGAGTGGGTTCTGGATAAAGTCTGCGAGGACTTCCGCGTCTGGCAACGCAGCGTGGGATCACCTGGCCGCGTTTCGGTAAACCTCTCGCTGAAACAACTGCGGCAACTGAATTTCATCAAACGCATTGGATCGATCCTGCGTAGTCACGAAGTATCGCCTACGTCACTCGAACTCGAGATCACCGAAACGACGCTCATGGAAAACCCGGAGCGGACGATCCATCTGCTCGACCAGCTTTACGGCCTTGGCCTGCACCTCGCGATTGATGATTTCGGAACGGGCTATTCGTCACTGAGCGCGCTTCAGCAATTTCCGATCAGTACACTCAAGATCGACAGGTCCTTCGTACGCAACATCGCCACCAATCCGGACGACGCGACGATCGTCGATACGATTATCCAGATGGGCCGCAATTTGAATATGGATGTCGTGGCCGAGGGCGTCGAGGATGAAAGCCAACTGGCATTCCTGCAGAAACTGGGATGCTCGTACGTGCAAGGCCTCTTGTTCGGCGATCCCATGAGCGCCGACAACTACCTGGAACTGCTGCTCGCCCAGGCCGAGGGCACTGATACGCACCGCGCGCTGTTCGGCTGATCCCGCTGTTCATTCCTGGTTCAGCTCTGGCACGGAATAATTGGCCGAATAGTCCACAACCATTTGATTTAAAAGATGCTTTTGGCTGACTTCACTCAAACCCGGCAACATGCTTAAATGACCGATCCAAAACCACCCGCCCTGCGGCAATGTGCTGTCGCTGCAGGCTCGATAAAGTAGGACGCATGAACAAACTGACCAGAACGGCCGTAGCCGTAACCATGTTCTTCGCCGCGCAAGGCGCGCTTGCCTGTGACTACCCGCAACGCATTGATGTGCCCGATGGCGCAACCGCCACCAAGGAAGACATGATCGCCGGGCAGAAGAGCGTAAAAGCCTACATGGCGTCGATGGAAGAGTACCTTTCCTGCATCGAAGCAGACGAAGCTCAGGCGGTATTAAGCATGGGCGATGTCGATGCGGATGCAAAACGCCAGCGAGAAGAATTGTTCAACAAGAAATACAACGCGGCCGTCGAGGAAATGAACCTCGTCGCCGAAGAGTTCAATATGCAGGTGCGCGCCTACAAGGATCGTGATCGGTAGACCTGCCGGTAATCAGAAAGCCCGTCTTCAGGACGGGCTAATTTATTAGCCAGAATCGGCGGCATTGAATTCAAGCCGATTATTTCAACTTGTCGATCTCACGACCGAGGTCAAACTTGTTCTCGGTTACGATTCGCTCCAGAACACGAATACGTTCTTCGAGGCGCTCGATCTGCGCCAGCGTTTCCTCGAGCTCCGGATCTTCTTCTTTCTTCCGGTCCTTCACTTTCAGATATTTCTGGATGGTATCCGCTGTGAAAACGATGGCAACAATGCAAACGACGTAAAACAGTGTGTTCATTGACAAGTCCCTATGCTGTTACTTACAGCTTGCGGAGTTTTTCGTCCAGCTCATACCGTGACGATGTTACGTATTTTTCTATTCTCGCAAGGCGTTCTTCCATCGACTTGTAGCGCCTGCGCACCTCGTCGACGTCTGGCTTCGCAGTCCTGATTTCCTCTCGCAGTTTCTCCTTGCGCAGCTCCTCGTAGTCCCTTCCGGCCTGCATCCTGGAAGACGATGACGGGATCAGGAACACCGCTGCGAGGTAGCCAATGACCGCGAACGGCATTGCGCACAGAAACGCAATCACGGCGAGGAAGCGGGTTACCTTCAGATTGAATCCGAGATACTCGGCGAGACCTGCGCAGACACCACCGAGGACCGCCTTGTCCTTGTCGCGGTAGAGCCGGCGTTCTGACATTCCGGCGTAGGTACTCATACGCGCCTCCAGAATTCATACTCGCTCCGGCGCCCGGAATAGACCAGCGGCTTCTCCTTGATCAACAGCGTCAGGCCAATGTAAACAGCCGCCGTCAGCCAGAAGAACAACAGCAGGCTGATAACCGCTATAACCCGAACTGTTCCAAGCTTGAAATTGAACCGGTCCGCTACGCCCGCACAAACGCCGAATATCCAGCCGTTCTCACGATCACGGTAGAAGCCTCGCAAAGGGCCGTAGTCAATATTCCACGTGTCTCGACTCATTCTTTCCTCCGTAACTCTGTGTCTTTTCCTGGCGTAAGCCGCTGCCCTCACTCGACGTCTGCAGTACGCTCGGCCGCGACGCGCGCTTTCAACGCACTGAGCTCCTTGTTCACCGACTCTTCGGCTTCCAGGCTCGCGAACTCATGGTTCAGGTCCTTTGGCAACCCAAGGTCGTAGGCCTCAACCCGGCCTTCCACGTCGTCTATGCGCCGCGTATAGGCTTCGAAGCGCACCATGGCGTCATCGATCTTGTAGTCGTGGATCTTCTTGCGCGCTGCCAGCCTGCTGCTCGCGGTCTTGTGGCGAGCCAGCAATGCCTTTTGCCTTGCCTTGGCGTCTTCGAGCTTGCTCTCGAGACGCGCGATGTCCTCGTTGAGCTTCCCCAGGCCCTCGTCGACGGCGACGTAGTCCTCTTTCAACAGGTCGACCGCCGACGCGACGCGAGACTTCTCAACCAGTGCAGCCTTGGCCAGGTCTTCCCGACCCTTGCGCATGGCGAGTTCAGCTTTGTCGTCCCAGTCATTCCGTTCACGCTCGAGCGACTCGATCTTGCGATTCAGGTCCTTCTTGTCTGCGATTGAACGGGCCGCAGCCGAACGGACCTCGACGAGCGTATCTTCCATTTCCTGAATCATCAGGCGGACAATCTTCTCGGGATCCTCGGCCTTGTCGAGAATCGCGTTGATGTTCGAATTCACGATGTCACTGAATCTCGTGAAAATACCCATGATGTTTCCTCTCTTCACATGAAACCTGCTATAGGTATTGCAGCATTCGTGCCAACCCGGTCGATATGATGTAACTAATTGTTTTTTATGCGAATCCTGTTGCATACCTTGGACTCAACTGCGTCCTGCGAGTGGTCTTTTCTGCTAGTTATTAGTTTTTTTAGCTAACTTGTGGCCTAATTGACCAATGGCTGTTTCTCCCGAATCCCAACTGATCATCGGTGAGGCCCCGGCGTTTCTCGAGATGCTCGAAGACGTCTCTCGGGCCGCGCCGCTCTCGAAGCCGGTTCTCGTGGTCGGCGAACGCGGAACCGGCAAGGAACTGATTGCCTCGCGCCTGCATTTCCTGTCCAACCGCTGGGAGCAGCATGTCGTCAAGGTCAACTGCGCCGCATTGACCGAGTCGATCTTGGAGTCCGAGTTATTCGGCCACGAGGCCGGCGCGTTTACGGGAGCGGCAAAGACCCATATCGGCCACTTTGAGCGGGCGGACGGCGGCACGCTTATTCTCGATGAGCTCGCGACAATCTCCCTGCGCATGCAGGAAAAGATCCTGCGCACGATCGAGTACGGTGAGATTCAGCGAGTGGGCGGCAACGAGACGCTGCGCGTCGACGTCAGGATTGTGGGCTCGACAAACGCGGACCTCCAGTCCCTGGCGGCCGAGGGCCGGTTTCGCAAGGACCTGCTCGATCGCCTCGCATTCGATGTCATCACACTGCCGCCGCTGCGAGAGCGCACGGAGGATATCCTGCCGCTGGCCAATGCGTTTGCGATCAATATGGCCAGTGAGCTGAAATGGCGCTTCTTCCCGGGCTTCAGCGCCAGGGCAACGTCTGCGATGCTCCGCAACAAGTGGCCCGGCAACGTCCGGGAATTGAAATTCGCCATTGAGAGGTCGGTGTATCGTTCCGCGGACCCCGAGAAACCGATTGCCGACATTGCGCTGGATCCGTTTGACTCACCTTTCAAGATCGCCGAGACGCCCGCCAGGGAACGAGCTGTCATGGCACGTCGCAAGGGGCCGTTGTTGCCGGCTGACCTGAAACAACGCCTGATCGATACCGAGGTGGATCTACTTGAGGCCGCGCTCGATAAGGCGCGCTACAACCAGCGCCTGGCGGCGGACTTGCTTGGCTTGAGCTACCACCAGTTCCGGGGCCGGCTGCGAAAACTGAATGTCAGCAGGCGGCCCGGAACCCCGTAGTCAACTGTCGTCGCGGTAGCGGCGTACGTAGATGGCCGCGGTCGTCAGCAGGGCACAAACCAGCAAGCCACTCCAGAAACCCGGATCGGTCACAAAGCCGACGAGATCCATGTGCTCGAGGAGGCTGATGTTTCCCACACCGTCGCGCCATTGCTCTTCCTCGAAGAACCGCTCGAGGCTCATGCTGTGGAAAAGCGGCGTCATGTCTCCTCGCTCCCCGACCGTTGTCAGGAAGTATTGAGTCCGAAAGACAATCCACTCGAGCAGGCCAAGCACAATCGGCGGCATGAAGGCCATCAGGATCGGCATGCGCTTGGCCCAGGTCGAAACGAACAGGAACCAGGCGATGAAAGGCGACATCCACAGTCCCGATGCGATGACGACGATGAGGGCCGCGAGCCAATTGTCGAGAATCGAAATTGAGCCCCAGATCAGCAAGCCGGCGTCACCGCCTTTTCCCGACACCCAGATACTCGTGACGATCAGGTTGACGAGATGCGTCAGCCAGATGCCAACAGCAGTGATTGCCGGAATCACGATCGCGGCAGTTATGAGCTTCGAGATCACCGTCTCCGCATCCGTCACGGGCATGGACCGCCAGAACAGGATGCTCTTGTCCTTGCGTTCCGCATACAGCGAATCGAGGCTGTAGAACACGGTCAGGAACATCAGCGCGACAAGGAACACCCAGGAGGTACCGACGAAGAAACCCGCCAGCACTGCTCGGCGCTCCAGGTCGCCGGCAATGTTTTGTGCACCGAAGATGGCCAAATCCAGTCCCTTCGCGAAACCGGACGCCAGCACCAGCATGGCCAGGACACCCAGCGTCACGATAACGGCTATCGCGGCCGGTGTGACGTAGATAGAGCGATGCTCCCAGAGCTCGCGTTTGATCAAGGCAAACTGGTGACCAATCATTTGCGCGCCTCCTTGATTTTCGCAACGAACAGATCCGCGACCGAAGGAATGCGGAGTTCACCGAGCCCTTCCAGGTGGTCACGACTGACACCCTCGAAGAGCATGACCGATTTACCAAACATCTCGTGCTCCGCAATCGGCCGCAGTCCATGTGCTTTCTTCGCGGCGTCGCCCGAGGTCATGAGTTCGACGTAGGTATCGCTCAGGCTGTCCATTGACGAATCGAGCAGAATTTTGCCGTCATTGATAAACATGATGTCCGTCAGCAGGTTTTCGATCTCCTCTACCTGGTGTGTCGTAATCAGGATGGTCCTTTCCTCATCGAAATAGTCGTTGAGCAGGTTGGAATAGAATTCCTTGCGAAACAGGATGTCGAGCCCCAGCGTCGGTTCGTCCAGGACCAGCAGCTTGGCGTCGATGGCCATGATGATGGACAGGTGTAGCTGGGTCACCATGCCCTTCGACAGCTCCTTGACCCTTGACGTGGACATGATCTTCGTTTGCCGGAGGAGTTCTTCCGCGCGCTTGCGCGAGAAGTTGGGGTGAATGGCCTCGACGTAGTCGAGTAGCTGCGAGACCTTGATCCAGCGTGGTAACACGGCAACGTCTGCGATGAAGCAAATGTTCTGCATAAGCTGCTTGCGCTGCCGGAACGGGTTGAAACCGAGCACGGAAAGGTCGCCTTCGCAGTCGGTGAGACCCAACACGGCTTTGAGCAACGTTGTCTTGCCGGCGCCGTTCGGTCCGATCAGTCCAAGAATCTTGCCCTTCTCGATGTCAAAACTGACATTGTCGACGGCGCGAACCGCGCCAAAACGCTTCGAAACGCCACGGGCACTGACCAGGCTAGTCATTGTCCACTCCTGAATCTTTATTGGTTTCTTGTTGTAGAAGGTCACTCACCTCGAGCCCGAGACGCTCGATAGTCGCGAGGATTTTCGGCCACTCCTTATCGAGAAAGCGCCCGCGTTCTGCCTTGAGGAGTTCCTTGCGCGCGCCTTCGTTGACGAACATGCCACGGCCACGCTTCTTCTCAACCAGGCCTTCGTCGACAAGCTCCTGGTAACCCTTGAGCACGGTCAGGGGATTAAGACGGTACTCGGCCGCGACGTTCCTGACCGATGGCAGCGCGTCGCCGTCACCCAGTACGCCCTCCAGGATCATCGCAACGACGCGATCCCGCAGCTGGCGATAGATGGGTTGTTCTTCATTCCATTTCGGATCCATTACTTCTCGGGTTCCTGCTCGTGTCTCGCGCCGCGGCGCTTAAAAAGGCGCCGGCCAGTCAGGGGCCGGCGCAACGTTCCGTCGCTACTCTACTCGTCTTCGAGACGGAAATGAGGGCTCCTAAGCACTTCATCGTGTGCCGCATCCAGGGCTGCCAGCTGGTAGGCCCGGCTGTTCGACTGGCCCGCGACGAGCGCGACCAGCATTAGAAACATCACGATAAAACTAACAATTTCATTAACATAGGGTGACAGTTTGCTCATATCTTCTCTCCCGGCCTTTCCGGGCGCCCTGCTCGGGGGTAGGTGACTTGGTGTTATAGTCAACTATAACACTAAGAATACGCTTTGCAAGCCTTTTTTCATCTTTTTAACCCACCCTCCGGGCAGACCCCGTTAGTAAGGGAAATCACGACGGGACCACCCATGA
>JAOUNK010000108.1 GCA_029881015.1 Gammaproteobacteria bacterium
CGGCAACTACTTTGCGCCGGCAACCGGGTACCTGGCGAAATTCATCACGGGACAATAGCCATGTGGAAGCGTCGGGCGAAGCGGACTGCGACCGGCCTGGTGGCGATACTGCTGATTCTCGCTACCGTTGGCACCCTGCTCTGGCGAGATCGACCCTCGCTCGACAGCACCGGGTGGGCGTCACCGCCGCTTCCCGCGGAAAACAGCGCTTCAGTCACAGCCACGTGGCTCGGCGTCACGACACTGCTGTTCGACGACGGCGAGACGCAGATCCTGATCGACGGTTTCTTCTCCCGGCCTACGCTTCTGGATTCGGTCCTGCGTCGACCGGTGGTCAACGACGCTGCGACCATCAACTACGCGCTTCATGAATTCGACATACGGCGGCTGGCTGCGATCATCCCCGTGCACTCGCACTTCGACCACGCCATGGACGCGGGCGCGATCGCGAGACGGACGAGTGCATTGGTACTTGGCTCCGAGTCGACGGCGAACATCGCGCGCGGGGCAGGCGTTCCCGACGACCAGATCATCGTGGCCACCGGCGGACAGCAATTCGAATTCGGCGACTTCAGGGTGCGCCTGCTGCGGTCCGCGCACGCGCCGATTGGCTGGGGCGGCAGCGCACCCCTTCCCGGCACGATCGACGAGCCCGTCAACATGCCGCAACCCATCGATGCTTTCCAGGTGGGCACGAGCTATTCGATCGTGATCGAACATGCCCAGGGGACGACCCTGGTGCAGGGCAGCGCCGGGTACATCGAAGGTGCGCTTGAGACGGTTGCCGCCGACGTGGTCATGCTCAGCGTCGGGGCCCTGACGACACTCGATGCGGACTACGCCGAGAGGTACTGGCAGGAAACCGTGACCAGCACAGGCGCTACGACTGTCTACGCGATTCATTTCGATGATTTCACGAAACCGTTCGGAAGCATCGTTCCAGCGCCCAGGTTCCTGGGCAATCTCGAAAAGGCGGCGCAATGGCTGGACGGGTTCCGCGCTACCTGGGACAGGGAGACACGCATTTACCTGCCGCGCTTCGGGGAACCTATCGCACTCTATGCACAGCCCGCATCGACGACCTGACCCGGCTACAATTCCGACAAGACGGTGCGCCCGTCGATGAGTGCGAGTTTCTGCGTGCGCTTCAACTGCTTGACCCGGTACTCGAGCCGCGTCGCGCGAGCGCGATCGCCAACGACTTCCGAAAAGACCAGCTGCAACGGCCCTCTGCCACGGAGGAACTTCGCTCCGCGGGGGCCGGACTCATGCTCCGCGAAGCGTTTGCCCACGTCGGTTGCGATGCCGGTGTACAACGCACCGTTGGCGCAGCGCACGATGTAGAGGCTGAACTCGGATGCGGCCATGTGAGCCTCAGGCGTTGCCGCCGACCAACGTGTCACCCAGGACCCGAAAAGCACCAACCTCGATGCTGTCCTGGTTTTCGGTGGTCTCCGACCAGGTCAGTACGATGTCGGCGATGCCGCCGAGCGCCTCGGCGGGCTCATAGAGACGCAACGTCATTACGTTGCCGGTCATTGCGGCTTCGCGAATCAGGTTGTGACCTCCGAACTGCTGCTCGTTGATTTCGATGTAGATCGATTCATCGAAATCTTCGTCGACGGTGCGCATGAGCAGCAGGTAGTCAAGGATGTCGCCGATGTCTGTCGTCTTCGCAAAAAACAGCATCGTTGCGTTGTCACGGACATCGAACGCGACTGTGTCGTATTGGCGGCTTTCGGTCATTGAGACTCTCGGCTGGCGAGCGTCTGTTGTATCAGTTCGTCTTTCTCTTGCCAAATCTCGCCAAGCCAGGCCTGCACCCGGCGCCGCCATTGCTTGTCGTTCTCGTAGTCGCCTTCGGTCAACCAGGGCTCCACCGCTCGCTCGCGCACCGACACCAGCGCCTCGACGTGTGTTCCGCAGCACATGTCCCAGAATTGCGCCGGGCCGTCAGGATAGACGATGGTCACGTCCAGTATTGCGCCGAACATGTCACCCATCGAGGACATCGCCACGGCAAATCCCCCTGCCCGGGGACGCAGCAGGTGCTGGTACGGATCTTTGTGGCGATCGCGTTTCTCGACGCTGAAGCGCGTGCCTTCTACGAAATTTATGACCGAGGTCGGTGTGTTCCGGAACTTCTCGCACGCCTTGCGTGTTGTCTCGAAGTCCCTGCCCTTCATGTGCGGGTTTCGAGCCAGGTAGCCCGCCGAGTAGCGTTTCATGAAAGGCATGTCGAGCGCCCACCAGGCGAGTCCCAGCAACGGAAACCAGACGAGCTGTTGCTTGATAAAGAACTTGAGGAACGGAATACGCCGGTTGAAGACTTTTTGCAGGACGAGAATATCCACCCAGGTCTGGTGATTGGATATGACGAGATACCACTGGTCGCGCCGCAATGGCGCGATGCCCGTGGCGCGCCAGTCGATCGATCCGGCCGCCGACAGCAACCTTGAATTCAGGTCCACCCAGGCTTCACCCATGATCATCAGCACTCGAGTGAGACCGCGCCGCAGCCCGGGTACGGGAAGCACCAGCTTGAAAAGGCCCAGCACGATGATCGGGCTGAACCAGAAAAGGGTATTCAGGGTGAAGCCGCCCAGCACGAGAACGCCGCGCAGATGCCGGAAGATTGGTCTCAATCTAGTATGCTCACGATATCTTTTTTGCATTCTATCCCGAAGCTATGACTGAGCGCATGACACCTGAACGAGCACTGGCGGCTGTCTCGGCCTCGGCCGACGGCCTGTATGGCGTTCTTCTCGAGCACGGCACCATGGAACTGGGTTTTTACCGCCCGGTCGGCAACGACGGCCAGGCGCCACATGACCAGGACGAGATCTACATCGTGCAGACGGGCTGTGGCGTGTTCCTGCTCGGCGATGAACGTACCGACTTCGGCCCGGGCGACGCGCTATTCGTGCCGGCCGGTGCTGAGCACCGATTTAGCGAATTCAGCGACGACTTCGCGACCTGGGTCGTTTTCTGGGGACCGCCCGGGGGAGAGTCTCCGACGTGACCTTGCTGGAGGAGTTACTCCGCCCGCTTGCCCAGGACCCGGCTTACCACGCGTTCGCGGATGGCCGCAGCATGCTGGGCATTCCGAATTTCTGGAATGTCGTATCGAGCCTGCCCTTTCTTGTCATCGGTGTGTGGGGCCTTGTCTTCCTGGCCCGGAACCCGGGCACAGCGGCTCGCTTGCGCGCGGCATGGGCCGTGTTTTTCGTCGGTATCGTGGCCACGGCGTTCGGGTCCGGCTACTACCACCTGGCCCCCGACAACGCCTCGCTCGGCTGGGATCGCCTGGCCATGGTCGTCGCGTTCATGGGTCTTCTCGCAATCGCCGTCGGCGAATACCTGTCGCCGGCCTGGGCGAACCGCTTGCTGGTGCCGCTGCTGCTCGCGGGCCTGGGTAGTGTCGGCTACTGGCTGGATTCCGAGGCAAGGGGCGCCGGCGATCTCCGGCCGTACGCGCTCATCCAGTTCCTGCCGATGCTGCTCGTGCCGGCGCTGGTACTGCTGCGCCGGGGTCGAAGCGACCTCGGCCCCTATTTCGGCCTGCTGATCGTCTTCTACGCAGCGGCCAAGATCTTCGAATTCTACGACGCGCCGGTGTTCGCGGCCGGCGAGCTGATGAGCGGTCATGCCATCAAGCACGTGCTGGCCGCGCTGGGTGCGGCCAGCCTGCTGCTGGGTCTCGGCCGGAGGCGCCTCGCCGGGCCACCGGGGTGAGCTGCTGCGGTTTTCCCCAAGTAGCCAGCGGTCCGCTTTGCCGTTACCATTCCGCCCGCATTTCAACCTGTGTGGACTACCAAGATGACGACCGCAAAACGTATCGATGGCAAGGCCAAAGCCGAGCAACTCGCCGAATCCATTACCGAGCAAACCGCTGAGCTGCTTGCCGAACACGGCATCAAACCCGGCCTGGCCGTCGTCATCATCGGCGAAGACCCTGCGAGCCAGGTCTACGTGCGCAACAAGAAGCGGCGCGCGGAAGCCTGTGGCTTTTATTCCGTGCAGCACACGCTCGCAGCGGATACCTCGCAGGACGATGTTCTTGCACTCATCGACGACCTTAACGACGATGAGGCGATTCACGGCATTCTCGTACAACTGCCCCTGCCGGATCATCTCGACGAGCAGACCATCACCCAGTCCATCTCGCCGTCCAAGGACGTCGACGGGTTCCATTTCGTGAACATTGGCAAACTGACGGCCGGCCACACGGCCGACGCATTCGTGCCCTGCACGCCGGCCGGCTGCATCCTGATGATCGAAGACGAGCTGGGCAGCGATTTCTCGGGCCTCAACGCCGTTGTGATCGGGCGCTCCAACATTGTCGGCAAGCCCATGGGGGCCCTGCTGCTGCAACGCAATGCAACGGTCACCATGACGCACAGCCGCACGAAAGATCTGCCGGGTGTCGTCCGCAACGCCGATATTGTTATTGCGGCCGTGGGCCGCGCCGATATGGTCAAGGCAGGCTGGGTCAAGCCGGGTGCGGTCGTGATCGACGTCGGCATCAACCGCGTTGAAAAGGAAATCGATGGCGAGATGAAGTCGAAGTTGACGGGCGACGTCGACTACGAGGACGTTTGTACGGTTGCCGGCGCGGTGACGCCGGTCCCGGGCGGCGTCGGACCGATGACCATCACCATGTTGATGTTCAACACATTGCGCTCGGCGCGCCTCGCAGCGGGTCTCGAAGGCTAGATCACGCCCTGCTCGCGCAGGGCAGCGAGCTGCTTTGCCGAATAGCCCGCCGCGGTGAGTATCGCTGCCGTGTGCCGCCCATCTCGATAATTCGCTTGCCTGCCAGCGGCCCCATGCGCCAATCTCCTCTCTGGAGTCAACTTGGCACGCGACTCCGCCATGCAAATCAATCCCGCAGGGAGACTCAGCGTGACCGCCGAAAACTTCAGAACGATCTGGCTGAAACAGGACGACCCGACTGTCGTACAGATCATCGATCAGCGCCTGCTCCCCCACGAGTACGCGGTCCGCGACCTGCGCACATGGCAGGATGCCGACACCGCGATCGCGGACATGTACGTGCGTGGCGCACCGCTGATCGGCGCGACGGCGGCATGGGGCCTGTACCTTGCGGCACTGGAAGACCCGACACCGGCAGGCGTGCGTGCCGCCGCCGGGACATTGGCGCAATCCAGGCCGACAGCGGTGAACCTGCGCTGGGCCGTTGAGAGAATCATGCAGCTCGTTGACACCTCCGGCGACAATCTAGTGGCACGTATCCGCAACGACGCGCAGGCGATCTGCGATGAAGATGTCGAGATCAGCCGCGGCATCGGCAACCACGGCGTCGCGCTGCTCGAGGACATCGCCCGGCGAAAACCCGGTGAAACAGTCAACGTGCTGACGCACTGCAACGCCGGTTCGCTCGCGACGATCAACTACGGAACGGCCACGGCACCGATTTACTTCGCCGCTGAACGAGGCATTGACGTCCACGTCTGGGTGGACGAAACACGACCGCGCAACCAGGGCTCGCAGCTCACCGCATGGGAGTTGTCCGCCAGCGGCGTGCCCCACACGCTTGTCGTCGACAACGCCGGTGGCCACCTGATGCAGCATGGCATGGTGGACATCGTCATCACCGGCACCGACCGCACAACACGCTGTGGCGATGTCGCCAATAAGATCGGCACTTACCTGAAAGCGCTTGCTGCGCGCGACAACGGCATTCCGTTCTACGTGGCGCTGCCGTCGACGACGATCGACTGGCACAGTCGCGACGGCATTGCCGAGATCCCGATTGAAGAGCGCGATCCCGAGGAGGTCAGTCACGTTTACGGCGTCTGCGATGGCCGGCCGGCGCGCGTTCGCACAACCGCGCAAGACACGCCCATCAGCAACTTCGCTTTCGATGTGACACCGGCGCGACTGGTAAGCGGACTGATTACCGAGCGCGGCCTGTGCGATGCGTCGGAAGAAGGCCTGCTGCAGCTCTTCCCGGAAATGCGACACCCATGAGTCTCGACGAAGGCTACGTCAAGTACCAAAGCCACTGGACGCCGGCCGCGGCGCCGGACGCCGAAGCGGCCCGCCTGCTGGAAGCGTGGCGGCGGCCCCTGTACGAAGAGGGCCTGATAGGATATTACTCGGAGCTCGGGATCGGCTACGGCAACATAAGTGTGCGCTGCGGTGCGCCGGGACAGTTCCTTATCAGCGGTACGCAAACCGGGCATGTCGCCGTCACCACTGACGCGCACTATGCGCTTGTGACGGATTACGATCTTGAGGGCAATGCGGTGTGGTGTAGCGGGCCGGTACAGGCCTCTTCCGAAGCGATGACCCATGCGGCGATCTATGCTCTGGACCCCGGCATCGGCGGCATCGTTCATGTACACAGCAAGTCTCTCTGGCTCGATCACCTGAACGAGCTGCCTACCACCGACCCGGCCGTGGCCTACGGGACACCGGCCATGGCACGCGAATTCGTGCGTCTCTACGCCGGCGGGGGGTTCCGTGAATCCGGCCTGGCCGTCATGGCCGGACATGAGGAGGGGCTTATCGGCATCGGTACGTCGCTGGCCGAAGCGGCGACGAGGATGCTTGGCCTGGTGCGTCGCGGGTAAGAGCGACCCGCGCGAAGACCGGCGGCGCTGCGAGACTATTCCCCGGTATCGTCGGCGCTATCCTCATCCATCGCGTTGTGGCGCTCGTCCATCTCAACGTCAGGCCTTGCAGTACGAATCTCATCGAGCAACATGCCCTTCGCGATTTTCAGCTTTCTGGATTTTGGGCGGAGCTCCTGGCCGCGAGCAATGTCAGCCTCGGATTCCGCATACCGTTCCAGCCGCAGGTACGCGAGCGCACGATTGTTGTAGGTGCGCCAATGCTCGGGGTAACGCTCGAGCACCCAATTGCAGTGCTCTAGCGCCGTCAGCGGTTTGTCGATCATTACATAGCCGGCACACAGATTGGCGTGCCCGATCTTGCGCTCATGCGCGCCCTGCGCCTGCTCCAGTCCGCGCAGTGTCAGGCGCACACCTTCCGCTCCGTTGCCCGCGATCAGCGCATCGGCACCGTCGGCCATCGGGATGTTGCGGGGTCCGAGCACGGTTTTCGACTCTTCGCCGCCGGCGAGTTCTGAGTAGGCCAGCAGCAGGAATGCCGCGATTGCTACGATCCAGAAACTGATGTGCTTTGTTTTCACGTCACCGCGTTCAACCGCTGATGTATTGCTCCAGCTGTTCGATCGCTTCCTGCTGGTCCGAAATAATGGCCTGGACGAGGTCCCCGATTGAGATCAGGCCGGCCACCTTGCCGTCGGCCAGAACCGGCAGGTGACGAATCCGGTTCTCGGACATCAGGGTCATGCAATGATTGACCGATTGCCCGGGTGTCGCCGTAACCAGGTCCGTCGTCATGATCTCGTCAACCCGGGTCGATTCGGATGCACGCCCTTTGATAATGACCTTGCGAGCGTAATCCCGCTCCGTGACGATTCCCAGGAGCTTGTCACCTTCCAGTACGAGCAGGGACCCAACCGCACGGTCAGCCATTAACTTGATGGCATCGAAGACAGATGCGTCCCCTGCGATTGAAATGATCTCCCTGCCTTTCGAATCGAGCAGATGCTGTACCAGTTTCATTCCACCTCCCCTTCGCCCGCAGGCAGTAGCTACACTACAAGTCTAGCAGAGATGGAGGCCGCTACTCCTCGCCGGCCGATCCGCGGATATTCGACGAGCTCACATCCCCGCTGCCATCGTTCAGGATGACCAGTTCCCTGCCCACATTGCCGACCCTGATGTCGCCCGAGCCATCGTCGATCGTGACGCTGCCGCCAACCGCCTGGATATGGATATCTCCCGAGCCATCGTCCACGAATACGTCACCGCTGGCGCCGGCCACCTCGATGGAGCCGGAACCATCGTGAATACGCAGGTCACCCACGCGACGTACCGTGATTGCTCCCGAGCTGTCATCTATCCAGACACTGGCAGAAACGTTGGTGACGTTGATCGAACCGGAAGTGTCGTCGATGGCGAGTGCAAGGTTTGCCGGAATTCTCACTTCAAGATCGACGCGAGCATTCGGTCGCCTTCCCCAGAACCCGTGTTGAAAACGAGACTGCAGCCTTGCCGCCTCCCCGAGGCTTTCAAGGCTCAATCTCAGCTTACCGTCGATGATGTCCCGCGCCGCATTCTCATTCACATCGGGAATGACGATTGTTGCCTTGACTTCTATGCGCCGCAATCCGTCCACACCGGTTACGTCAAGCGAACCTGCCCCGGCATCGACAAAAAGTCTCTGGAAATCCCTTGCGTCCAGTTCGAGGTTGCGAACCTCCCTGAAGTCCTCAGCGACCGCGTTGGAAACGCCCGTCGCAAGCAGTGCCACTACGATAAAGCTACGCATGATCATTCCCTTTTGGCCTGTCGTGCCCTTGTTGTTATATCCATTAGTCGTCATTGTGTTCTACATACCGGGACAGGCGCTCGTCCAGCGCCTCTGCCGAATACCAGGTACCGCGCAACATCACGCCATGTATACGGCGGGCATGGCGAACGTCATTCAGCGGATTCGCATCGAGCAGGACCAGGTCGGCGTCGCGGCCGACAGTCACGCCGCCCGTGTTGCTGCCCAGGAACTCGGCGACGGCCGCCGTGCCGGTCCGCAATGCATCGTAGGGGCTGAGGCCCGCAGCCACGAGACTATCGAGTTCATCGTGTATCGAAAAACCGGGGACGTTGAAGACCTGCGGCGAATCCGAACCCAGGAGCAGTCCCGCACCTGCCTCGTGCAGCGCCAGGATCAGGCGGCGGCGCAGATCGACGGCCAGCGAGGCCAGTTTCGGATCGAAACCGCGTTCGGCATGCAGTGTCTCTTTCGCAGCAATCCACTGTTCGAGGGTTTCTTTCGGCATGTACTGCATGCCCGGCCGGGTGAGGAGCTCTGCCACGGGGGTCGCATTCACGCGGACCTCGACGAGGACTTCGGTCGGCACGTTCCAGGTACCCGCCGCCGCAGTGGCGTCCGCGATTGCGGAAATCCGGTCGACGTCGATTTCGGCGGCCAGCATGACATCGAAGAACCCGCCATACCCACCCGAGCCGCCACTGCCCGGCGGCAGCAGGGCCGCGAAGTAGCCATCGAGGTGATCGATCGTGGCCATGTTGAGCTGCAACGCTCGCCGCACGCCGACGGCCACCGGGACATGCCCCGCGAACGGTATGCCCAGTTCGTTCGCGGTGGTCGCGATCGCTTCGAATTCTTCCGCGGTCAGTCCGGGGTGAATCTTGATGAAGTCGTAACCCGCCTGATGCTGTTCCCGTACGAGTT
>JAOUNK010000109.1 GCA_029881015.1 Gammaproteobacteria bacterium
GGCATCCATGCGGTGTGCCGCCGTGCCGATACGCGCCTCGAGGAACGGGAACTTCTCCAGCAACTGCCCGCGCCACTTGCCGACCAGGACTTCGTAGTCCGGATCGAACGCGACCGACTCGTCCAGAACGATGCGGCGCTCGTTAACGACGAAGTTGTTGCTGGCATCGAAATCCACGTCGATCTGCCAGATAACCCGGGCGTTCGACGCGCCTTTCATGACGGTAGCGGACCCCGGCTCCTTGCTGTACTGCGGCTCATGCTCGTGCCCGCCGACGATGAACGCGAGCTTCGGGTACTCTGCCTGCAGCCGCGCGATATCGACGTCCTGCCACATGTGCACGTGCGTGACGCCGATGATCATGTCGACACCCTGGGCGTCGAGGGAGGCAATCGCCTGCTCGGCCGCCGCCTTGTAGTCCGGATCGATGTCGACATAGCTTCTCGTGTTCCCGCCATCGTTGCCATGCAGGGTCACGGAGAACACGCCCACGGTGCGCTCACCGTGCCGGAACGTGAACCCGGACTTGAGCGCGGCATCGGCTGCGGGATCCCCGGTGTTGAACACATAGTTGTCACCGAGCCAGACGAAATCCGACGCATGCAGCGCGGCGACAAGCTGCTCGGGTCCACGCCGGTCGAACTCGTGATTGCCCGATGTCGTGTACAAGGGCGCAACGCCGTTCAGGAAATTCATGGCGTCGACCATCTGCAGGCCATCCCATAGCTGGCTCTCGAGCGAGGGATACAGGAAATCGCCGCCGTGCAGAATCCTGACGTCCCTGCCCTGCGCCTGCAATTCGCGCACCAGGGTTACGACGCGGCTCAACCCGCCCGCGGTGCCGTCTTCGACGGCGTCAACGCGGTAGGTATCGTTGAGATGAAGAAAAGTCAGTCCGGAAGACTGGCCCGTGGGGGTTGTTGCGCACGCCACCAGCAACAGTGCAGCAACGGCAAGTAGCGAAGTGATTTTTTTCATGCGGGCATGCTAACCTGAAACCATGAAAACGACACGTACCGCGCTACTCACATCCGCCCTTCTCATCCTCTCGGCGTGTGCCACCCAAAGCCCGACACATGTACCTGCGCAGGACATGGGCATGTTATGGGTCAAGCATGCAGCAGACTACAAAGCCGTTACCCGGCAGATCTACCGCAGCGCCGAACTGGCCCTGCCGCGGCTGATCGAAGACACGTCATGGACCGCTCTCCCCGGGCAAACGAACGCGGAGAATCTGCCGACCGCCGTCATCCTCGACATAGACGACACGGTCGTCAGCAACATCGATTTCCAGATGCAGTTCGAACGGCCGTTTACGAACCGTAAACTGGAGATGTGGGACCGCGAGCACATCGCCCAGCCCGTGCCGGGCGTGGTGGAGTTCATTGCAGCGGCGCGCGCGGCCGGCGTCACGGTGTTCTTCCTCACCAACCGCCCCTGCGAGAAGTACCCGGACGAAGACGAAGCCTGCCCGCAGAAGCAGACGGTTCTCGACGATCTCCGCGAACTCGGCATCGACGCCGAGCCCGAGTTCCTGACACTCGCCCTCGAGAAACCGGAGTGGACCCGCGAGAAGCTGGTCCGCCGCCAGCTAATCGGTGAGGACTACCGCATCCTCATGGTGATCGGCGATGACTTCGCCGATTTCGTGCCCTGTTCCCGCAAGAAGGTGGTCGCCCCGTGCACCTCCCCGGGGACGCTCACCAGCCGCGAAGCGGCCCTCGAGGAATACGCCAGTTACTGGGGTAACGGCTGGTATATCCTGCCCGGCCCGACACACGGTTCGTGGACGTCTGTGCGCTGACGCCGCCTCTTTGGCTGTTATGATGGGAGCTTAGAAGACAAGAACATCCGACGGGGGGAGACGCATGTCCAAAGTGAAGTGTGGCCTGATTCAGATGGCGCTCAAGGGCGACGGCAGTATGGAACCGGAAGCAATCCGGGACCGCATGATCGAAGCGCACATTCCCTATATCGAAGACGCGGGCCGACAGGGCGTACAGGTTCTTTGTTTCCAGGAAGTCTTTACGCAGCCGTACTTCTGCCCAAGCCAGGACCGCAAATGGTACGCGGCGGCCGAGAAGATCCCCGACGGGCACACGACGCGACTCATGCAGGAGTATGCGAAGAAGCACAACATGGTCATCGTCGTTCCGATCTACGAGGAACACATGACCGGCGTGTACTACAACACGGCCGCGGTGATCGACGCGGACGGCAAGTTCCTCGGCAAGTACCGCAAGACGCACATACCGCAGGTCGACCCCGGCTTCTACGAGAAATTCTTCTTCAAGCCCGGCGATCTCGGTTATCCCGTTTTCGAAACCGCCTACCTGAAACTCGGCGTATACATCTGTTACGACCGCCATTTCCCGGAAGGGTGGCGCGCGCTTGCCCTGCACGGCGCCGAGTACATTGTTAATCCCTCGGCAACGGTTGCCGGCCTCAGCAAGTATCTCTGGGAGCTCGAACAGCCCGCGTCCGCCGCCGCCAACGGCGTGTTCATCGGGGCGATCAACCGCATCGGCACCGAAGAGCCCTGGGCATCGACGCACAACATGGGCGAGTTTTACGGCTCCAGCTACATTGTGAATCCGCGCGGCGCCATCGAAGCGCAGGCCAGCTACGGCGATGACGAATTGCTGGTCCACGAGATCGACCTCGACATGGTGCGCGAGGCACGTGACACATGGCAGTTCTTCCGCGATCGCCGCCCGGAGACGTACGGCCCGCTGACTGATGAGTGAGCTGCAGACACTCAGCACGCTCAGGACCGTCGGTGAGCACATCGAGCTCGATGTCGGCACGGACCTGCTGGAGAGCCCCCGCTACAACGACGACATCGCGCCGACCCGGTCCGCACAGCGCACCTGGTCGCGCTGGAACGTGGCATCCCTCTGGGTGGGCATGGCGATCTGCGTACCAACCTATACGCTCGGCGGTGTCCTGACCGCCTACTTCGGACTCTCGGTCGCCGAAGCGCTCTGGACCATCCTGATCGCCAACATCGTCGTGCTGATACCGCTGACACTCAATGCCTTTCCCGGGACACGTTACGGCATTCCCTGCCCTGTGGTGCTGCGCGCGTCCTTCGGTATCATCGGCTCCAACGTACCCTCACTGATTCGCGCGTTGGTCGCCTGTGGCTGGTTCGGCGTGCAGACGCTGTTTGGCGGCATCGCGATTCACCTGATGCTGGCGGCGATATTCCCGGCCTGGGCGGCATTGGGCGGCACGGGCGAAGTGCTCGGTTTCTTCATCTTCTGGGTGGCCAACCTGGCCGTGGTCATTCGCGGCTCGGAATCGATCAAGCACCTCGAGGCGCTGGCCGCGCCATTGCTGCTGATCGTCGCCGTCGGCCTGCTCGCCTGGGCATTGCCCAAGATCTCGCTGAGCGAAGTACTCGCGACCCCGGCCACGCGGCCCGAAGGCGAGCCCGTCACGAAGTACTTCCTGTCGGGGCTGACCGCCATGGTCGGCTTCTGGGCCACGTTGTCACTGAACATCCCCGACTTCAGCCGCTACGCGCGCCACCAGCGCAGCCAGGTGATCGGCCAGATCATCGGCCTGCCGCTCACGATGTTGTTGTTCGCGGGGCTCGGCGTCGTGCTGACCGCGGCGTCGCTGGAGCTGACCGGCGAGGTCATCTCCGACCCGATCAACCTGATCGGGCGCATCGACAGCGATGTCGGTGTCGTCATCGCCATGATCATGATCATCGTCGCCACAATCTCGACAAACACGGCGGCCAATATCGTCTCGCCCACCAATGTTTTCCAGAACCTCGCGCCGAAGGTCATCAACGAAGATCGCGGCGTGATCATCACGGGGATCATCGGCCTCGCGCTCATGAGCTGGGAGCTTTTGAAGAAGCTCGGCTGGCTCGAAACCGATGTCAGCGTGGAGAGCCTCTACTCCAACTGGCTGCTGGGCTACTCGAGCCTGCTCGGGCCCATCGCGGGCATCATGGCGGTCGACTATTTCCTGGTCAAGAACCAGGAATACGACCTGGTTGCACTTTACAAGGACAATGCGGGCTACCCGGCCTGGAACACGGCCGGCTTTATCGCGTTTCTTATCCCGGTTGCCCTGACTATCGTTTCGATAGTCAGCAGCGAACTGGGCCTGGCACTCGCTAACTATTTTTCCTGGTTTTATGACTACGGATGGTTTACGGGTTCAATCCTCGGCGGCGTTATCTACTTCAGCGTTGCCCGGGGCGGAGATTCGAAATGACAGTACTTATCAAAGGCGGCACAGTCGTCAATGCAGACCGGACGCTTCGTGCGGACGTACTGTGCGACAACGGCGTTATCAAGGCAGTGGGTGAAGGCATCGGTGCACCGAGCGGTGCGACTGTAGTCGATGCAGGCGGACAATTCGTCATGCCGGGCGGCATCGACCCGCATACCCACATGCAATTGCCATTCATGGGCACCGTCACCACCGAAGACTTCTATTCGGGAACGGCGGCGGGACTTGCCGGCGGCACGACGATGATCATCGACTTCGCGATCCCGAACCCGCAGCAAAACCTCATCGAAACCTACATGCAGTGGCGCGAGTGGGCCGAGAAATCGGTGGCCGACTACAGTTTCCACGTCGCGGTGACGTGGTGGGACGACAGCGTGCACAAGGACATGGGAACCCTCGTCCGCGACCACGGCGTCAACAGCTTCAAGCACTTCATGGCCTACAAGGGCGCCATCATGGCGGACGATGAGGTGCTCGTGAACAGCTTCTCGCGCTCGCTCGAGCTCGGCGCCATACCGACCGTGCACGCGGAAAACGGCGAGCTCGTCTTCCGTCTGCAAAAGGAGCTTTTCGAGAAAGGCCTTACCGGGCCCGAGGCACACCCGTTGTCACGGCCGCCCGAATGCGAGGGCGAAGCAGCCAACCGCGCCATCCGTATCGCCGAAGTCCTGAAGGTCCCTGTCTACATCGTGCACAACTCCTGCAAGCAGTCGCTCGAGGCGATTACGCGGGCGCGCAACGAAGGGCAGCGCGTTTTCGGCGAGGTGCTCGCCGGGCATCTGCTGATCGACGATTCCGTCTATCGCCATCCCGATTTCGATACGGCCGCCGCGCATGTCATGAGCCCGCCGTTCCGCAGCAAGGAACACCAGGAGGCGCTATGGCATGGCCTGCAGTCCGGCAACCTGCAAACAACCGCAACCGACCATTGCTGCTTCTGCGCAGAGCAAAAGGCGATGGGCAAGAACGACTTCCGCGCGATCCCGAACGGCACCGGCGGTGTCGAGAATCGCATGGAAGTGCTCTGGCACCACGGGGTTGGCAAGGGCCGGTTGACGATGAACGAGTTCGTCGCCGTGACCTCGACCAACGCCGCACAGATCTTCAACATTTACCCGCGTAAAGGCAGCGTGTCGGTCGGCGCCGATGCGGACCTGGTGGTCTGGGACCCGGAGGCCACCAAGACAATCTCCGCGAAGACACAGCACCAGAAGGTCGAGTACAACATCTTCGAGGGCATGGAAGTAAAAGGCTGCGCGTCGCACACGATCAGCCGGGGCAATATCGTGTGGGCCGACGGCCAGCTCAATGTAGAACGCGGTGCGGGCCGCTATGTCGACCGGCCGCCGTTCGCTGCGTATTACGATGCGCTGCAGAGGCAGGCACTGGCAGCCGCGCCGGTTCCCGTCAGGCGGTAGACGCTATGACGACGGCATCGCAACCCAATATTCGTGCGCATCGCCTGAGCAAGGACGAGATCGAGGCGAACTTCGCGGACCTGCATCCGCCGCTGTCCCGCTCCGAGGCGTTGATCGAGGCCGAGCGCTGCTATTTCTGCTACGACGCGCCCTGCACGACCGCCTGCCCGACGGGCATCGACATCCCGGCGTTCATCCAGAAGATTCGCAGCGACAACATCCGCGGCTCCGCGCGCACGATCTTCAGCGAGAACATCATGGGCGGCATGTGCGCCCGGGTGTGCCCGACCGAGGTGCTGTGCGAAGAAGCCTGCGTGCGCAATACGCACGAGGAAAAACCGGTCGAGATCGGCCTGCTGCAGCGCTATGCGACCGACCCGGTCATCGATGCACGCACCCAGTTGTTTGCGCGCGCGCCGTCCAGCGGCAAGCGGGTTGCCGTTGTCGGCGGCGGCCCGGCAGGCATGTCGTGTGCACATCGCCTCGCCGTACTCGGCCATGATGTCGTGATCTTCAACCGTGACGAGAAGCCGGGCGGCCTCAACGAGTACGGCATAGCGGCGTACAAGACCGTGGACGACTTCGCACAGATCGAAATCGAGTACATCCTGGGAGTCGGGGGCATCGAGGTTCGCCACAACTGTGCACTCGGTGAAGATGTCCAGCTACCCGAGTTGCTCGACGACTTCGATGCGGTTTTCTTGGGGATTGGCCTCGGCCAGTCCAACGACCTCGGTATCGAGGGCGAAGACAAGCGCGGCGTCATCAATGCAATTGATTACATCGCCGAGCTCCGCCAGGCCGCTGACAAGAGCACGCTGCCCATCGGCAAGACCGTGGTCGTCATCGGCGGCGGCATGACCGCAATAGACATCGCCGTACAGAGCCGGCACCTCGGCGCCAGGCAGGTGCACATGGTGTACCGGCGCGGGCCGGAGAAGATGAGCGCCAGCGTGTTCGAACAGGCGCTCGCACAAACCAGTGGTGTCACGATTCATCATCGCGCCCCGCCCACACGCATTCTCGGAGAAGACCACGTGACCGGCGTGGAATTCGAGTCCGACGGTGACCGCTTCGTTCTATATGCCGACATGGTCTTCAAGGCGATTGGCCAGAAAATGGAAGGTATCGGTGACCTTGCCCTGGAGAACGGCCGTATTCTCGTCGATGCCGGCCACCGGACATCGCTCGACAGGGTCTGGGCCGGTGGCGACTGTGTCGTCGGCGGGGATGATCTCACGGTAAGTGCCGTGCAGCACGGTAAACTGGCCGCCATCGATATCGACCGGCACCTGGGGAGCGCGAACCATGGCTGATCTCAAAACGACGTTCCTCGGCATCGAGTCGCCGAACCCGTTCTGGCTCGCTTCGGCGCCGCCGACGGACAAGGCCTACAACGTCAACCGCGCCTTCGAGGCCGGCTGGGGCGGCGCCGTATGGAAAACGCTCGGCGAGGACGGACCGCCGATCGTCAACGTGAGCGGTCCGCGCTACAGCGCACTGCACAGCAACGACCGCCGTGTTATCGGCTTTAATAATATAGAGCTGATCACCGACCGTCCGCTGCAGACCAACCTCGACGAGATTCGCCAGGTCAAGAAGGACTGGCCGGACCGCGCCCTCGTGGTCTCGGTCATGCTGCCGATGAACGAGAGCGCCTGGGCAAAGTACCTGCCGATGATCGAAGACACGGGCGCCGACGGTCTCGAACTCAACTTCGGCTGCCCGCACGGCATGTCCGAGCGCGGCATGGGTGCAGCCGTGGGCCAGGTACCCGAGTACATACAGATGGCAACCGAGTGGGCCAAGGCTTCTGCCTCCATCCCCGTGATCGTCAAGCTGACGCCGAACGTCACGAGCATACTGCCGCCCGCCAGGGCCGCGAAGGACGGCGGCGCCGATGCCGTGTCGCTGATCAACACCATCAACTCCATCATGCGCGTCGACTACGACACACTGACGATGTACCCGACAACCGATGGCATGGGCACGCACGGCGGCTACTGCGGCGAAGCGGTCAAGCCGATCGCCCTCAACATGGTTGCCGAGATCGCACGCACACGGGAAACGAGCTCACTGCCCATCTCGGGTATCGGCGGCGTCACCGACTGGCGCGATGCGGTGGATTTCCTGGCGCTCGGCGCAAGCAATGTCCAGGTCTGCACGGCGGCAATGGTGTACGGCTTCCGGATAATCGATGACCTCGTCGACGGACTCAGCACGTTCCTCGACAACAAGGGCATGACACTCGACCGGTTGGTCGGTTGTGCCGTGCCCAGCGTCACGGACTGGCAGTACCTGAACCTCAACTACGCCGAAAAAGCCGTCATCAACCAGGACATGTGCATCCAGTGCGGCCGCTGCCACGCGGTGTGCGAGGACACCTCGCACCAGGCGATCACGCACACGGTCGACGGCAAGCGCCGCTTCGAGGTTATCGACGATGCATGCGTTGGCTGCAACCTGTGCGTCAGCATCTGTCCTGTCGACGGCTGCATTACGATGCGGCAGACAAGCGCCAGCGATGCGGGCAAACTGAACTGGACCGCCCACCCGAACAACCCCATGCGCAAGACGGACTGAACATGACGGTAGCGAACGAAGACCTGATCAACGCGGCAACGCAAGCCCGCCGCAATGCCTACTGCCCGTTCTCAAACTACCGGGTCGGCGCGGCACTGGTCGACGATCGCGGTCACCTGCATGTCGGCTGCAACGTCGAGAATGCCGCCTACCCCCTGGGCAGCTGCGCCGAGGCCGCGGCCATCGCGGCGATGGTGCAGCAGGGCGGCAAGCGCATCGTCAGGATCGCGGTCGTCGGCGGTACCGGTGACATCGGGCCGTGCACGCCCTGCGGTGGCTGCCGCCAGCGCATTCATGAATTTGCGGACGACGAAACCGTCATCCTCGCCATCGACGACAGCGGCGAGTGGCAGGAGTACTCCATTGGAGAACTCCTGCCCGCCTCATTCCACCTGCCCTGACCGGGCCTCCCGATCGCGCTCCAGCGTGCGCCGGGCCATCCACCGATTCAGCAGGATAAACGCCGCCAGCGCGATGCCCCATTGCACGAGGCACGTCATGATGCTGAAGGGACTGAACGGGTCGAACCAGCGATCCGGCGCATAGACAAAGGCGGCCTGATAAAGCCACCAGCCCAGCAACACGACGGCCAGCGCGGGAATCACGAAGCGTATGGCCGTATCCCACAGGCGCCCTGCATTCCAGTCGTGGTCCTGGTGATCGATGCTCTCCTCGCGGAAACGCGTTGCGCCACTGCGAATGACCGCGAAAGCAATGAACGCGCCGGAGATCATCAGCGCGACCCCCCAGACGAAGTCCTGGTTGGCGAAGAACTCGAGGTTGATCGCCGACGGAATACCCAGCGTAAAGCCGATGATGCAGACACCGAGGATGGCATGGCGCCGGGCGACACCGAGATCGACAAGAATACGGGTGGTCAGCTCGATCATCGAGATGAGAGAACTGAACGCGGCAAAGGCAAGCCCGAGAAAGAACAGGACCGCGAAGATATTGCCGGCTGGCATCTTTGCAAAGAGCTGTGGCATCCAGATGAACGTCAGCCCGGTGGCGGCAGGCCCGCTCGTCTTCATGACCTCGAGGACCTCG
>JAOUNK010000110.1 GCA_029881015.1 Gammaproteobacteria bacterium
GGGCGACAACGTGCAGATGGTTGTCGACCTGATCGCCCCGATCGCCATGGAAGATGGCCTGCGCTTCGCGATTCGCGAAGGCGGCCGTACCGTTGGCGCCGGTGTCGTAGCAAAGATTATCGAGTAAGAAGACCAGGAGTCAGGGTCCAGAACGAAAGGACTCTGACCCCACGGCTCATTGCCCAATTTCCAGGAATAAACATGCCAGCTAATCAAAATATTCGTATTCGTCTGAAGGCCTTTGATCATCGGCTGATCGACAACTCAGCGCGTGAAATCGTCGATACAGCCAAGCGGACAGGCGCCACCGTAAAGGGTCCGATTCCCCTGCCAATGAAGAAAGAGCGTTTCACGATCCTGGTCTCGCCGCACGTGAACAAGGATGCGCGCGATCAGTACGAGATCCGTACGCACAAGCGTCTGATGGATATCGTGGATCCGACCGACAAGACGGTTGACGCCCTGATGAAGCTGGAGCTTCCCGCGGGCGTCGACGTGCAAATCAAGCTAAATTAATCACTTACGGCGGTCGCGCGGGCTACCGCCGGGACGTTGCACGCCGGAATGGCTCGCTGTGCTGCGCTTTATTTCCGGCATGCAACATCCCGACGGCCGCGCGGTCACGTAAGTAGTTGATTTTGCTTGCTTAAGGAAGAACTAAAAAAAGCCGCTAATTTCGCCGCAAAGCGCTTGTAATAAGGCTTGTGAGTCGTATAATTGCTGGCTCGCTGGATCAGGCCGGACCGGGAGTCGGCCCGAACCAGGATATGAACACCAGTCGCCAGGCAACCGAGGGCGACACTGCAAATCCCGGAACCGCCGGACCGTCAGATTGATCGGTTCGGAGCCCAGGGTCAGCCCCAGCGCTACGAGGACGGAGTCCTCAGCAATGGCTGGCCCTTTCGCGTGTCTGTAGGAAACAGCCAGCGCCAATCGAAGTGCTGGTGGTGACAACTGAATTTAGAGATTTGCGCTGACCAAAAGTAGTCAGTGAGAGGTTTTGAACATGACGATGGGTCTTGTTGGCCGCAAGTGCGGCATGACACGTGTCTTCACGGACGACGGAGTTTCGATTCCGGTCACCGTGATCGAGGCACAACCAAACCGAATCACACAGGTGAAAACCGTGGAGACCGACGGCTACCGTGCGCTGCAAGTTGCAGCCGGCAGTCGCAAAGCGTCTCGGGTGAGTAAACCTGCAGCCGGCCACTTTGCAGCGGCGAAGGTAGAAGCCGGCGACTTATTCACTGAGTTCCGCCTGGAGGACACCGATGCAGGTGACTTCGAGAAAGGTGGCGAGCTCAAGGTTGACCTCTTCGAGGAAGGCCAGAAGGTTGACGTGATCGGGACGTCCATTGGTAAGGGCTTCGCCGGTACGGTCAAGCGCCACAACTTCAGCATGCAGGACGCGACGCACGGCAACTCGCTGTCCCATCGTGCGCCAGGGTCGATTGGTCAGAATCAGTCGCCCGGCCGCGTATTCAAGGGCAAGAAGATGTCCGGCCATATGGGCAACGTTCGCCGCACCGTGCAGAACCTCGAGATTGTGCGCGTCGATGCCGAGCGGAATGTTCTTCTGATCAAGGGCGCTGTCCCGGGTCACGCAGGCGGCAAGGTTATTGTCCGTCCTGCGATCAAGGCCAAGCGATAAGGGGCGCCTGAAGATGAAACTGAAACTGCAGGACAAAGGTTCCGTTGATGTTCTCGATGCCGCATTCGGCGTGGAGTACAACGAAGCTCTCGTGCACCAGGTTGTCACGGCGTACCTCGCCGGCAGCCGCGCGGGTACCAAGGCCCAGAAAAATCGTGCGGCTGTTCGTGGCGGCGGAGCCAAGCCCTGGCGCCAGAAAGGCACCGGTCGCGCTCGCGCCGGTACCATCCGCAGCCCGATCTTCGTCGGCGGTGGCCGCGCGTTTGCCGCGCAGCCGCGTGACCATGACCAGAAGGTCAACAAGAAGATGTACCGCGCGGCTCTGCGCTCGGTGTTGTCTGAGCTGGTTCGCCAGGATCGCCTGGTTATCGTCAACGAGCTTGAGCTCGAGGCACCGAAGACCAGGCTGCTGGCATCGAAATTGAAGGAACTCGATCTGGATAACGTGCTGATCCTGAACGAGGCCTTTGACGAGAAGGTGTTCCTGGCCGCTCGCAACCTGCCGAACGTCGGTATTTGCGACGTTGCCTCGATGGACCCGGTTGTTTTGATTCGCTTCGAAAAGGTGTTGGTGACGCTGCCGGCACTGAAGCTGATTGAGGAGCGTCTGTCATGAGCTTAGCTTCCCACCAGGAAAGATTGATGACGGTTATCCGCGGCCCGCACCTTTCGGAAAAGGCGCATTTCGCAGCGGAAAAGAACCAGGTCGTACTTAAGGTCCGCACCGACGCTACGAAGAAAGAAATCAAGCAGGCCGTTGAGCTGCTCTTCGAGGTCCAGGTGGACAACGTCCAGGTCGTTAACGTCAACGGCAAGAACAAGCGCTTCCAGCAGACGAAAGGTCGTCGCAACGACTGGAAGAAAGCCTACGTGAGGCTGGCCGAAGGAAGCTCTCTCGAAGAGTTCTTCGGCGGCGAATAAAGGTTAGATAATCATGTCACTGCACAAAGCCAAACCGACATCCGCTGGGCGCCGTTTCGTCGTTGCCGTCAAGACGCCGGAACTTTATAAGGGCGGGCCTTACGCGCCGCTGCTCGAGAAGAAGACATCGAAAGGCGGTCGCAACAACAACGGCCGTATTACGATTCGTCACCAGGGTGGTGGTCACAAGCAGCGCTATCGCATTATCGACTTCCAGCGCGACAAGGATGGCATTTCGGGCATCGTTGAACGCCTCGAGTACGATCCGAATCGCAGCGCACACATCGCGCTGATCAAGTACGCCGATGGCGAGCGCCGTTACATCCTGGCGGCGAAGGGCCTGCGGGCCGGCGATAAGGTCATCAGCGGCGAAGATGCACCGATCAAGCCGGGCAATGCCCTGCCGATCCGTGCGATTCCCGTCGGTACAACGGTTCACAACGTTGAGATGAAGCCGGGGAAGGGTGGTCAGCTGGTCCGCTCGGCCGGGGCTTCGGCTCAGCTCGCTGCTCGCGAAGGTGCTTACGCAACGCTGCGTTTGCGCTCTGGCGAAATGCGCAGAATTCACGTCGACTGCCGTGCAACGGTGGGCGAAGTTGGTCATGGCGAACACAACCTGCGCAAGCTCGGTAAAGCCGGTGCCAAACGCTGGAGAGGTGTGCGTCCGACGGTTCGCGGCGTCGCCATGAACCCGGTCGATCACCCGCATGGTGGTGGTGAAGGCCGCACGTCGGGTGGCCGTCATCCGGTCAGCCCGTGGGGCACGCCGACCAAGGGCGCGAAGACGCGCTCCAACAAGCGTACGGACAGCATGATTGTTCGCCGTCGCAACAAGAAGCGCTAATTAAGGATTTCGAAGATGCCGCGTAGTGTAAGAAAAGGCCCATTCGTCGATGAGCACCTGGCGAAGAAGGTAGCCGAAGCAGCTAAAAAGAACGATCGTCGCCCGATCAAGACCTGGTCGCGTCGCTCGATGGTACTGCCGGATATGGTCGGTCTGACCATTGCCGTCCATAACGGACGCCAGCACGTGCCGGTTCTGATTTCGGAAAATATGGTCGGTCACAAACTCGGTGAGTTTTCGATGACCCGCACGTTCCGCGGTCACTCCGGTGATCGCAAGACGAAGTAAGGCGAAGGAGCAGGTTCATGCAAGTTGCAGCAACACTCAGATACGCACGTATCTCGCCGCAGAAATGCAGGCTGGTGGCTGATGTCATCCGCGGCAAGACTGTCGACGAGGCACTGCGCACACTGACTTTTTCGCCGCAGAAAAGCGCTCGCATCGTAAAGAAGGTTCTTGAATCGGCTGTGGCTAACGCCGAGCACAATCACGGTGCCGATATCGACGAATTGAAAGTCGCGACTATTGAAGTAAACGAGGCGCCGACGTTCCGTCGTTACCGCGCTCGTGCAAAAGGCCGTGGCGCACGGATCATCAAGCGGAACAGCCACATAACAGTCCGCGTCGGAGACGAGTAAGTAATATGGGCCAAAAAGTACATCCAACAGGCATTCGCCTCGGCATCGTCAAAGACTGGGCGTCCAAGTGGTATGCCGATTCGAAGGTGTTTCCGAAGTACATCAGCGCAGATCACGACATACGTGTCTACATCAAGAAGAAGCTGAAGGATGCCTCGGTTAGCCGCGTCACCATCGAGCGTCCGGCCAGCAAGGTCAATATCACGATTCATACGGCACGTCCGGGCATCGTAATTGGCAAGAAGGGCGAGGACATCGAGAAGCTGCGGGCTGAGGTGTCGAAGATGGTTGGCATGCCCATCCAGGATGTTCGCATCAACATCAACGAGGTGCGTAAGCCTGAACTGGATGCACAGCTGGTTGCCGAGGGCATTGCGCAGCAGCTCGAGCGTCGCGTCATGTTCCGTCGGGCAATGAAGCGCTCGGTTACGAACACGATGCGTGTCGGCGCTGAGGGCATCAAGGTCAAGGTTGGCGGTCGCCTGAACGGCGCGGAAATCGCACGTTCGGAATGGTACCGCGAGGGTCGTGTTCCGCTGCATACGCTGCGAGCGGACATCGACTACGGCACGGCCGAGGCTCACACGACCTACGGTGTGATCGGCGTGAAAGTCTGGATTTTCAAGGGCGAAGTCTTCGACAAGCCCGAAGCGGTTCCGGCCGAGCCTGCAGAAGCGGCCGCCGGTGCGCGTTCGTAAGGAATAGATAGATGTTACAGCCAAAACGAACAAAGTTTCGCAAGCAGATGAAGGGTCGCAACCGCGGCCTGGCACAGCGCGGAAGTGATGTTTCTTTCGGTCAGTACGGTCTGAAAGCTACCGGCCGCGGTCGTCTGACGGCTCGTCAGATCGAGGCAGCTCGCCGGGCCATGACGCGTCACATCAAGCGTGGCGGCAAGATCTGGATTCGCGTTTTTCCGGACAAGCCGATCACGACCAAGCCGCTTGAGGTGCGCCAGGGTAAGGGTAAAGGCAACGTTGAGTACTGGGTTTGCCAGATTCAGCCGGGCCGCGTCCTGTATGAAATGGAAGGTGTTTCGGAAGAGATCGCACGCGAGGCATTTCGCCTGGCGGCTGCGAAGCTGCCGTTTGGCACCAAGTTTGTATCACGGCAGGTGATGTGATGAAGGCAGAAGATCTTAGGGCCAAGTCGGTCGACGAGCTCAACGACGAACTCGTTGCGCTGCGTCGTGAGCAGTTCAACCTGCGCATGCAGCATGCGACGGGTGAGCTGAATAGAAATCATGAGCACGGTCGTGTCAGGAAGGACATTGCGCGCGTCAAAACGGTTCTGGTTGAGCTTTCGCGTGCAGCGGGTGAAAACAAATGAGTGAAGAGAACAAGGTAAAGCGCACCCTGACGGGTCGTGTTGTCAGCGACAAGATGGACAAGACCGTCGCGGTCGCCATCGAGCGCCTGATCAAGCATCCGGTGTACGGGAAATACATTCGCCGTACGACCAAGGTGCTTGCGCATGATGCATCGAACGAGTGCAAGACCGGTGATCGCGTTGCGATCTCGGAGGGCCGTCCGATTTCAAAGAACAAATCCTGGTCTGTCGTCAACGTAGTTGAACGCGCAGCAGACAAGTAACAATTTTTAGGATTCAGTCATGATTCAGATGCAGACAGTTCTGGACGCCGCCGACAACTCGGGTGCTCGTCGTGTTCAGTGCATCAAGGTGCTCGGCGGTTCGAAGCGCCGTTACGCCGGCGTGGGCGACATCATCAAGGTCAGCGTCAAGGACGCCATCCCGCGGGGTAAGGTCAAGAAAGGCGAGGTATACAACGCCGTTGTTGTCCGCACGCGTAAAGGTGTACGTCGCAAAGACGGTTCGCTGATCCGTTTCGATGGCAATGCTGCCGTTCTGCTGAATGCGCGCCTCGAGCCGATTGGCACACGTATTTTCGGCCCGGTGACCCGTGAACTGCGGACGAGCAAGTTCATGAAGATCATTTCGCTGGCACCCGAAGTTCTGTAAGTACTTCGGCATTTATTGGAAATAGAAATGGCCAACAAGATCAGAAAAGGTGACGAAGTGATCGTCACGACTGGTAAGGACAAAGGACGGCGCGGCACGGTTGTTGAAGTGTTTGCCGACGGTCGCATCGAAGTCGAGGGCGTGAATCTCGCCAAGAAGCACATCAAGCCGAACCCGAATATCGGCGAGATGGGTGGTATCAAGGACAAAGCTATGCCTCTCGACGTATCAAACGTACTCGTATTCAACCCGAAGACGAAAAAGGGTGAGCGAGTCGGTTTCCGCGTCGAAAAAGACGGCCGCAAAGTGCGCGTCTTCAAGAGCGGCGACGTAGTAGACATTTAAGAGAACAGACATGTCACGTTTACAGGAAAAATATCAGAACGAGCTCGCTGGACAGATCCAGAAAAAGCTTGGCCTGAAGAATCCGATGGAAGTACCGAAGATCACCAAGATCACCCTCAACATGGGTGTTGGTGGCGCGGTTGCTGACAAGAAGATCTTGGAAAAGGCGCTCGGCGATATGGAAAAGATTGCCGGCCAGAAGCCGGTGACGACGATTGCCCGCAAGTCGGTTGCAGCGTTCAAAATCCGCGACGGCATGCCGATCGGTTGCATGGTGACGCTGCGTCGCGAACGCATGTACGAGTTCCTCGATCGCCTCGTAACCATTGCCATCCCGCGTATTCGCGACTTCCGGGGTCTGAACCCGAAGTCGTTTGACCGCCAGGGCAACTACAGCATGGGCGTCCAGGAACAGATTATCTTCCCGGAAATCAACTACGACGAAATTGACGCGCTGCGTGGCATGGACATTGTCATTACCACGACGGCTCGTACTGCAGAGGAAGGGAGGGCGCTTCTGGAAGCGTTCAACTTCCCCTTCAAGAAATAGGAAAAACCATATGGCCAAGAAGTCGATGATTGCGCGTGAACTGAAGCGGACGAAGCTGGTTGCGAGGCATGCTGAAAAGCGTAAAGCGCTGAAGGCGATTATTCGCAATATCAACAGCTCGGACGAAGAGCGCGCTGTCGCACAGGCGAAGTTGAACAAGTTGCCACGTGACGGCAGTCCGTCTCGCCAGCGGAATCGCTGTGCAATCACGGGACGTCCGCACGGTGTGTACCGTAAGTTCGGCCTCGGTCGTAACAAGCTGCGTGAAGCCGCCATGAATGGCGAAATCCCGGGCCTGACGAAAGCCAGCTGGTAGGCGGAGACTAGATATGAGTATGACCGACCCAATCGCAGACATGCTGACACGCATTCGCAACGGACAAAAAGCACGCAAGGTTGCCGTGTCGATGCCGGCGTCGAAAGCGAAGGAAGCAATCGCGAAAGTACTGCAGGACGAAGGCTACATCACCGGTTTTGCGACCGATGGTGAGGGCGCGACGAAGGAGCTCACAGTTGAGCTGAAATATTTCGAGGGCGCACCCGTCATTGAGAGTATTCAGCGCGCCAGCAGTCCTGGCCTGCGCGTGTACCGCGGCAAAGACGAACTGCCGAAGGTGCTGGGCGGCCTGGGTGTGGCAATCGTCTCGACGTCTGCCGGCGTAATGAGCGACGCAAAAGCGCGTGAGAAAGGTGTTGGAGGTGAGGTTATTTGCATCGTTTCCTAAACGAGCAGAGCTTCATTAAGAGAGACTTAAACTATGTCAAGAGTTGCAAAAGAACCGATTGAGCTGCCGAAAGGCGTTGAGTTCAAGCAAGACGGCAATCTCGTTACGCTCAAGGGCAGTAACGGCGAACTGTCTATCGAGCTCAATACCGAAGTGGAACTCAAGAACGAAGACAACGTGCTGACGTTGGCACCGCGCTCGGGCTCGCGTTTCGCGACCGCGATCGCCGGTACGATGCGTGCAATTCTCGCCAATATGGCGAAAGGCGTGTCGGAGGGCTTTGAGAAGAAGCTCGAGCTGAGAGGCGTTGGTTATCGTGCACAGGCACAGGGCAAGAGCCTGAACCTGTCGCTCGGTTTCTCTCACCCCGTCGTCTACGAGGCGCCCGAGGGCGTCAGCATCGAGACGCCGAGCCAGACCGAGATCCTCGTCAAAGGCGCCGACAAGCAGAAAGTCGGCCAGGCCGCTGCGGAGATCCGCGGCTTCCGTCCGCCGGAGCCCTACAAGGGCAAGGGCGTTCGCTATTCCGATGAGCGCGTACAGCTCAAGGAAGCGAAGAAGAAATAATCAGGTAGAGCACCCATGAAACTGGATAAGAAACAAAATCGTTTGCGTCGTGCCCGTCGTGGTCGCGCGAAGATTCGTGAACTCGAAGCAACTCGGTTGAGCATTCACCGTACGCCGCGGCATATCTATGCACAGGTTATCGGTGAGGGCGGCGCCAGGGTTCTGGCGGCTGCATCGACGCTGGAAGCCGAGGTTCGCAAGGGAATCAAGAACGGCGGAAATATCGAAGCCGCTGCCATTGTTGGCGCGCGCATTGCCGAAAAGGCAAAAGCCGCAGGCATCGATACGGTCGCATTTGATCGTTCCGGTTTCCGTTACCACGGTCGTGTAAAAGCACTGGCCGACGCTGCCCGCGAAGCGGGACTGAAGTTCTAAAGGACCGACTAATGGCAAGAAACGAACAGAATCAAGCTGGCGACGACCTCATTGAGAAGCTGGTCACCGTCAACCGTGTAGCCAAGGTAGTCAAAGGTGGACGCCAGTTCGGCTTCACCGCTCTGACAGTCGTAGGCGATGGTCAGGGCCAGGTCGGTTTCGGTTATGGCAAGGCACGTGAAGTACCGATCGCGATCCAGAAGGCGATGCAGGCGGCACGCCGCGACATGATCACCGTTAACCTGAACAACGACACCCTGCAATACGCCAAGAAGGGCCGTCACGGCGCGACGATGGTGTACATGCAGCCGGCCTCTGAAGGTACCGGCGTAATCGCGGGCGGCGCAATGCGCGCAGTCTTCGAGGCTGCCGGCGTGCGTAACGTACTGGCGAAGAGCTACGGTTCGCGCAACCCGATCAATGTCGTTCGCGCAACGATCAAAGGCCTCAAGGAGATTCACTCTCCGCGGGCGATCGCTGCGAAGCGCGGCAAGAAAATTAAGGAGATCCTGGCTTAGGGCCCGGGTCGTCAATATAGAGTTTTAGAGACAAGATCATGGCGAAGCCAAAAGAATTGAAGGTCACGCTGGTCAAGAGCAAGCACGGGCGGCTGAAAAGCCACAAGGCCTGTGTTGCCGGGCTGGGTCTCCGCAAAATGCACCAGACGGTTACGGTTATCGATACGCCGGAAAAC
>JAOUNK010000111.1 GCA_029881015.1 Gammaproteobacteria bacterium
GCACGCCAGTACTGCGCGGCGACAATGCGGTGACGAGCTGGGCACCGTCGAACCTGCCCGACGCGGATGACAGCACGACAGCCAGACCGCTAAGGGACCTGATCCGCGCGTAAACCCCAAAACGGCCTGACCGGCGTTTACACCGGGCATGAAGCCACTATCCCGCATCCGCGATCCCCGGTATTTCCAGATCGCCGTTCTGACCACGCTGTTGGCGTTCGGTATCGGAATACTCGATTTCGGCATCCATTGGCAGAATGCCGTAGCCATCCTGCTGACCGCCCAGGCCACCCAGTTCATCGGCACGCGGCTCGCCGGTCTGCCTCGCTTCGACCCGATGAGCGCGCTGATCACGTCCCTGTCCCTGACCCTGCTGTTGCGGACCGACCTTGTCGTGCTTGCCTGCGCCGCGGCCGTCATCGCAATTGGCAGCAAGTTCGTCATCCGCGTCAAAGGCAAGCACGTTTTCAACCCGGCCAACGTCGCCCTCGTAACGCTGATGCTCCTGAGCGACCACGCCTGGGTATCGTCCGGCCAATGGGGCAGCGCCGCAATCGGCGCGTTCGGCCTTACGTGCCTCGGTTACCTGGTGCTGACCCGCGCCAGACGCGCCGAAACGACCATAGCCTTTCTCGGGTTCTATGCTGCGCTGCTGTTCGGGCGAGCGCTGTGGCTTGGCGACCCGATGTCGATACCTGTGCACCAGTTGCAGAACGGCGCCTTGCTGATCTTCGCGTTCTTCATGATCTCGGACCCGAAGACCACACCCAACGCGGCGCTTGGCCGCATTGTATTCGCGGCCGTCGTCGCGGCCATCGCCTTCATCATCCAGTTTTCTTACTACCAGCCAAACGGTCCGATTCTCGCGCTGATCCTGTCTGCGCCGCTGGTGCCGGCTATCGATGCCTTGCTGCAGGGAACGCATTACCGGTGGGAAAAACCTGATGCTCGAGGGAGCACTCACCTCAAAGGAGTCAAGACATGAAGATATTCGTTACCGCACTTACAGCGCTTGTGACCGTTATGATCACGACCACGGCCCAGGCTTTCTGTGGCTTTTACGTCGCCAAGGCCGATACCAGCCTGTTCAACCGCGCCTCGCAGGTCGTACTGGTTCGTGATGACGACCGGACAGTCATCACGATGGCCAACGACTTCGAAGGCAATGTCGAGGACTTCGCTGTCGTCATTCCCGTACCGACCATGATCGAGCGCGAGCAGATCAACGTGGGCGACCGGGCTGTGATCCAGCACCTCGACGCCTATACGTCACCTCGATTAGTGGAGTACCACGACGGCAATCCCTGCCATCGTTACGAACTTGACGAGCGCATGCGCAGCGACGCCAATCTTCCCGCGGCCGCGATGCAGCTCAAGCGTTCGGCCAAATCCCAGGGAGTTACCATCGAGGCGAGCTACACGGTTGGCGAGTACGACATCCTCATCCTGTCCGCCGCGCAAAGCGACGGCCTGATTCGCTGGCTGAACGACAATGGCTACAAGATTCCTCGCGGCGCCAAACGCGTTGTCGACAGCTACCTCGGCCAGGACATGCGGTTCTTCGTCGCGAAGGTCAACGTGCAGGAGCGGTCGAAGCTCGGGTACCAGTACCTGCGCCCCCTGCAGGTCGCCTACGAAAGCAACAAGTTCATGCTCCCTATCCGTTTAGGCACGCTTAACGCGAAGGGCAAGCAGGAACTCTACATCTACGCGTTGACCCGCACGGGGCGCGTCGAAACGACGAATTACCGTACCGTAAAGCTACCCACCGATGTCGAGGTCCCGGCGTTTGTCGAGGGTGAATTCGGAGATTTCTATCGCGACATGTTTGCGCGCCAGACCGAGAAGGAAAACGGGCGGGCGGTCTTCCTCGAGTACGCCTGGGACATGGCATGGTGCGATCCTTGCGCGGCCGATCCCCTGAGCCAGAAGGAGCTGCGCCAGCTCGGCGTTTTCTGGTTGGGCAAAAACGACCGGCCGGCCAGGGACACCCTGCAGCCGCAAGCCCAGAACGTCTTCGTTACCCGGCTGCACGTGCGCTACGACGCGGAGCACTTCCCGGAGGACCTGATGTTCCAGGAAACCGGCGACCGGCAGAATTACCAGGGCCGCTACGTCATCCGTCACCCCTGGAAGGGCGAAGCCGGCTGCGACCTCACGCAATACGATGCCAGCGTGCGCGAACGCCAGGAGCGCGAGGCACAATTGCTTGCCAACCTGACCGGCTGGGACATCGGCGATATTCGCGAGAAGATCCCGTTCGCCGGCGGCATCCGGCCCGAAACCGGCAAGGAGCCCTGGTGGAAACGGCTCTGGAACTAGCGCGAGTCGGCCAATCTACGGCTCGAGCGGTACGATCGCAACCGGGCTGAAGCCGATCCTGTGCCCCGCTTCCACGGCGACGACCGTATCTCTTATGGGCGCGTCGTCCACGGCCATCACCGTGAATGGCGCGTCCGGGTTTTCGCCGTGCAGGGCCTGCACATAGGGGCCCACGCTGTTACTGCTCATCACTCGCCCGTTGACGCTGAATACGCCGGCTGACTCGATTCTCACGGTGATCGCCTCGACCTTAGCTTCGGTGCCGGTGCCCGGTGGCAGGGTGATCGGTATGCCCTCTTCCTTGATGAAGGAGGCAACGACAATGAAAAAGATCAACATGATGAAGATCACGTCGAGCATGGGCGACAAATTGATATCAGTTCGATCTTCAGGAAAAACGGCGCGGAATCGACTCATCACAAACTCCCGTTGTGAAAATTCCCGCCAAAGGTTGCGCGCCGACCGGCGCGTCGGAATCTATTCTAGCACGCCTCTAACGGTAGCGGCCCTGCAGTTTCCTGAGTTCGTCGTTACCCGGCTGCAAACCTTCGTACGGCAACTGTGACAGCGGTGTGTCTATGTTGTGCATGAGCTCGTGCATCTCCGCCCGATTCTCATTCACGTACAGCAGCCCGGTCGTAATCTCGCCGGCATTGAAACGCTCACGCAGGAGCTTGAACGCCTGCGCACGACTGGTCGGGTCGTAGGCCCTGTCGAGCTTGCGCAGAACAATCGTATCGCCGCCATGCAGATGAATCGGCATGGCATCGCCCGCCTGGTACGACGCCTTGATCTCTTCCGAGGGGTGAATGTAGTCGATATTGGCCACGTGATTGTAGAACTCGCGCGTGTGTGCGTAGCTCTTTGTCGAACCTTCATGGTCGTTGAACGTGACACAGGGACTGATGACATCGACCAGGGAAAAGCCAGAGTGCATGATGGCGCCCTTGATCAGCGGCACCAGTTGCTCTTTGTCACCCGAGAAGCTGCGCGCAATGTAAGTCGCGCCGAGCGCCAGCGCCGCGCTCGCGGGATCGATCGGCTCCTGCTGGTTCGGCAGGCCTTTCTTCGGCTTGCTGCCGATATCCGCGGACGCTGAGAACTGGCCCTTCGTCAGTCCGTAAACACCGTTGTTCTCAATCAGGTAACACATGTTGAGATTTCGACGGATCGCATGCACGAACTGGCCGACACCGATGGACAACGAGTCGCCGTCGCCGGACACACCGATATAGGTCATATCGCGATTGGCCGCGTTGGCCCCGGTCGTGACCGACGGCATGCGCCCGTGAACCGAATTAAAGCCGTGCGCCTGGCTCACGAAGTACGCTGGCGTCTTGGACGAACAACCGATACCGCTGATCTTGGCGAGCATGTGCGGTTCGATGCCGAGTTCGAACACGGCCTGGATAAGCGCCGCTGTCACGGAGTCGTGACCGCAACCCGCGCACAACGTGGAAACAGCGCCTTCGTAGTCACGCGTCGTCAGGCCGAGCTCGTTCTTGGGCAGGCTCGGGTGGGAAATCCTGGGCTTGGCAATATAGGTCACAGTGTCATCCTGGTCAGGCAGCTCGCCCTTTGGCTATTTCGGCAAGCACGCCGTCAACGACGAATCCCGAGTTGATCGGCATTCCGTTGTAGTGCAGCAGGGACACGAGCTTTCTCTGGTCTGCATCGATGTCCGTAATGAGCAGAGTGCGCAACTGGGCGTCCCGGTTCTGCTCGACCACGAAGACCACTTCATGCTGCTCGATGAACTCGCGAACGGCGTCGGTAAAGGGGAACGCCCGCACCCGGCAGTAGTTCAGCCCGACGTTTTGCTTCTCGAGTCGATCCAGCGCTTCCTTGCACGCACCATCTCCACTGCCGAGCGAAAGAATCGCAGCTTTGTTGAATTTGGAATATCGAATCTCGGCCTCGGGCACCAGGCTCCGCGCCGTTTCCCACTTGACGAGCAGGCGGTCCACAACTTCCTGGTATTCGGCGGAGTCTTCCGTGTAGGCACCCAGCTTGGTATGCCCGGACCCGCGCGTAAAGTACGCGCCCTTGGGGTGCACCCCAGGCAACGACCGATACGGGATGCCGTCGCCATCGACATCGAGGTAGCGATAAAACTTGTCCATCCCCTCGAGTTCCTCGGCACTGAGTACCTTGCCCCGGTCCGGCACGTAGGAATCGTCCCACTCGAGTTCAGGGACCATCCAATCGTTCATACCGATGTCGAGATCCGTAAGGACCATTACCGGAGTCTGCAATCGCTCAGCCAGGTCAAATGCCTGCGGCGACATGTAAAAACACTCGGCCGGATCGGCAGGGAACAGCAAGACGTGTTTCGTATCGCCATGCGAAGCATAGGCGCAACTCAACAAGTCACACTGCTGGGTGCGCGTCGGCATTCCCGTCGACGGACCGGTTCGCTGCACATCGAACAGTACGGCCGGAATCTCCGCGTAGTAGCCGAAGCCGATGAACTCGCTCATCAGGGAGATGCCCGGTCCGCTCGTTGGCGTGAACGACCGCGCGCCATTCCAGCTCGCACCAAGCACCATGCCGATTGCCGCAAGCTCATCTTCCGCCTGGATGATGCAGTAAGTTCGTTTGCCGGTTTCGGGATCGACGCGGTAACGGCCACAGAATGTCCGGAACGCATCCATGAGCGACGTCGACGGTGTAATCGGGTACCAGGCACCAACCGTCGCGCCCGCATACATGCATCCCAGGCCCGCGGCCGTGTTGCCATCGATGACGATGTGCCCCTTGGTTGCGTCCATCTTTTCGACACGAGTCGGCAGCGGGCAGGGAAAGCTCTTCACTGCGTAGTCATACCCCAGATGAATCGCTTCCATATTCGATGCGATCAGGTGCTGCTTGGCGGCAAACGTCTCCTCGAGGAGCCCCTTGATAATGTCGAGGTCCAGGCCGAGGAGTGCCGCAATGGCACCGACGTAGGCGATATTCTTCATCAGGATGCGCGCTCGCGCTCCCTCGAAATGCTCGTTACACATTCGCGACAGTGGAATACCGATAATCGTGATGTCGTCACGGTTCAGGAGGTTGTTGCGCGGCCACGTGGAGTCGTAAACGAGGCAACCACCCGGCTCTACTTCTGCCAGGTCACGTGCGTACGTCTGCGCGTTCATCGCCACCATGATGTCGACCCGGTCGGAACGGCAGCTGTAACCGTCACCCGTCACGCGAATCTCATACCAGGTTGGCAAACCCTGGATATTGGACGGGAAATAGTTCTTGCCCACGACGGGCACGCCCATGCGGAAAATCGCCTTGCGCAGCAAGCCGTTCGCGCTCGCGGAGCCGGTACCGTTGACCGTGGCGATCTTGATGACGACGTCGTTAATTGTTGCCACGGTTGTCCTTTAGTTTACTTTGCTTGGCCGGTAGCGGTTTGCGGCTGGCCTGATGCCGCCTCGTCGGCGGCGTAGGGAATGAGTATCGTCGACTTCTGCATGTCCCAGGCACCGGTTGGGCAGCGTTCGGCACACAAGCCGCAATGCACGCACAAGTCCTCGTCCTTGGCCATGATCCGCGCCGTATGCGGCAATGCGCCCGACACGAACAGCGCCTGCTCGGGATTCAGCGCCGGCGCCTTCAGGCGCGAGCGAATGTCGTCCTCCTCGCCGTTGGCCGTGATCGTCAGGCAGCTCACCGGACAGATGTCCACGCAGGCGTCGCACTCGATACAGAGTTTTTCCGTGAAGACAGTCTGGATATCGCAATTGAGGCACCGCTCGACTTCTTCCACCGCCTGCTCGGCGGTAAAGCCAAGCTCTACCTCGATATTCAGCTTCTTGAAGCGCTCCTTGAGGCCGACATGGGGCATGAGCTGACGCGTTATGGCGTCGTAGTCATTCGAGTAGCTCCACTCATGCATGCCCATCTTCTGGGATGAGAGGTTCAGGCCGGCGGGCAGACGATCGTGCAGATCCTCGCCCTGGCAATACTTGTGTATCGAGATAGCCGCCTGGTGCCCATGCTCTACCGCCCAGATGATGTTCTTGGGGCCAAACGCCGAGTCACCTCCGAAGAAGATGCCGTCGCGTGTGCACATCATCGTCGTCTCGTCCACGACCGGGCAGTCCCACTTGTCGAACTCGATTCCCAGGTCACGCTCGATCCAGGGGAACGCATTGTCCTGGCCGATGGCCAGTACGACATCGTCGCAGGGAATCACGACTTCGCCCGTGGATGTACCGCGATCGATACGGCCGTCCGCATCGATGTTGTATTCCATCAGGTCGAACTTCATGCCAACCAGCTTGCCCGCTTTGTAGACGAATTCTTTCGGCGAATGATTGACCAGGATCTCGACGTTCTCTTCTTCGGCATCCTCGAGCTCCCACTCCGATGCCTTGAAGAAGCCACGTGGCTTACGCGCCATTACCTTGACGTCCTCGGCGCCCAGCCGCAGCGACGTGCGGCAACAATCCATCGCCGTGTTGCCAACGCCGATTATCAGGACCTTCTTGCCGATCTTCTTGATGTGTTCGAAGGCGACCGACTCGAGCCATTCGATGCCGATGTGGATGCGGTCGGAGTCGTAGCGCCCCGGGATCTCGAGATTCTTGCCCTTGGGTGCCCCGGTCCCGACGAAGACAGCGTCGAAGCCCTCGTCGAGGAGCGCTTTCATACTGTCAATTCGGTGATTGAGTTTCAGGTCCACGCCCATGTCGAGGATGTAACCGATTTCCTCGTCCAGTACGTCGGGCGGCAGACGAAACGTCGGGATGTTCGTTCGCATGAGTCCGCCCGTGGTGCCGAGTGCCTCGAAGATCGTGATTTCGTAACCGATCGGGGCCAGGTCGTTGGCGACGGCCAGCGACGCACAACCTGCGCCCAGCAAGGCGACCTTCTTGCCGTTGGTCCTGGTCGGCGCCTTGGGCAGACGATCAGTGATGTCGTCGCGGTGATCGGCAGCAACGCGTTTCAGTCGGCAGATGGCCACCGGCTTGTCTTCGACGCGCCCACGACGGCAGGCTGGCTCGCAGGGTCTGTCGCACACGCGTCCGAGGATGCCCGGGAAGACGTTGGACTTGCGATTCTCCATGTACGCATCGCTGAATCGCCCCTGGGCAATCATGCGTATATACGAGGGAACGTCAGTATGTGCCGGACAGCCCCACTGGCAGTCCACGACCTTGTGAAAGTACTCGGGGTTAGAGGTATCTGTCGGCTTCATTGGCTGGCGCTAGCATAACGGGATCGTCCGGAAAGTAAACAGTTCAATCGACACTAGCGGCTTCGACCAAAGTCGAGTCGGCGACCGGCCATCTTGCCGGTGAGCGCGCCATCTCGATAGACGATGTCACCATTGACGATCGTCGTATCGATCGTTGCGGAGAATTCGTGGCCCTCAAAAGGAGACCAGCCACACTTATATAAGAGGCTATCGGCGGTAACACGAAATGGCCGAGCGGCGTCGACCAGGACGAGATCGGCAAACCATCCCTCTCGCACATAGCCGCGATCCTGCACCCCGAAGATGTCGGCCGCCGCATGGCAAGCTCGGTCGACAAGTAACTCAAGACCGATCTGCCCCGTGGCAACAAGGTCGAACAACGTCTGCACAGCGTGTTGCACAAGCGGAAGACCTGCCGGCGCCCGGAAGTACTTGCCACCTTTTTCGTCCGCGGTATGCGGGGCGTGATCTGTCGCGATAATATCGATGCGGCCCTCGTTCAGAGCAGCAATCAGTGCCTCGCGATCCTGCACACGCTTGATCGCCGGATTGCACTTGATCCTTGCACCAAGTTCGTCGTAGCGGGACTCGTCGAACCACAGGTGGTGCACGCACACTTCTGCCGTTATGCGCTTTTCGGATCGATGCGCAGCAGAGAATTGCGGCATCTCCATCGCCGTGGTCAGGTGCAATACCTGCAACAGGGCGTCATGCTTGCCGGCCAGCTCTATCGCCAGGCTGGATGAGGCGTAACATGCCTCCGCCGAACGGATATTCGGATGTTCGGTAAACGGTACGTCCTCTCCAAACCGCTCGCGCGCCGCATCCTCGTTCGCCCAGATCATCGGTGAGTCTTCGCAATGCGTCACAACAATGACCGGTGCGTGTTCGAAAATCTGGTCGAGTGCATCCGGATCGTCGACGAGCATGTCGCCCGTCGACGCGCCCATGAATGCCTTGATGCCGCAGGCCTCGCCAACCTGCAGCGCGCGAATCTCATCGATGTTGGTATTGGTGGCGCCAAGATAGAAGCCGTAGTTGCCGGTGCAACGACCTGCCGCACGTGCGTACTTCTCGGCCAGCGCCTCCCGCGTGACCGTCAACGGATTGACGTTGGGCATATCCATGAAGCTGGTAATACCGCCCGCGGCGGCGGCGGCGGACTCGGTTGCAAGATCGCCCTTGTGGGTCAGCCCCGGCTCCCTGAAATGAACCTGGTCGTCGATCATGCCTGGCATCAGGATCTTGCCGGCCGCGTCGATGATCTCTGCTTCAGCAGGCGCGGCGATGGAGCCATCGATTCGGGCTATGCGGTCACCCTCAATCAGCACGTCCACATCACGAATCTCGCCTTCGTTGACGAGTCGCGCGTTGCTGACAAGAAGCTTTTTCACCGGCGTATTATGGAAGGGCATGGTGCCGATTGCCACCTTGATATCACGCCGCACGCGACGGCCCTTTGCGGAACCCACCGCGGTGTGCGATAAGGGCCGCATGAACCCGACCGATTACCTCGACTTGATCCGCCGCGCGCAGGTATACGATGTCGCCGATAAGACGCCGCTGGACCTCGCCACCAACCTCTCCAGGCGGCTGGGAAACCGCGTGCTGATGAAACGCGAAGACCTGCAGCCTGTGTTCTCTTTCAAGCTGCGCGGCGCCTACAACAAGATATCCGGCCTGTCCGCTGACGACCTCGGTCGGGGAGTCATCTGCAGCTCGGCGGGCAACCACGCCCAGGGTGTAGCGCTTGCGGCCAGGCGCAAGGG
>JAOUNK010000112.1 GCA_029881015.1 Gammaproteobacteria bacterium
TCAGGTCCCCGATGTCGGTCCTGGACCGCGTTAGTCGCGCGTGCCGGCTGTTGAGACGCTCAGCCTCGAGCAGCGACACGACGATCTTTTCCATCTCCGCGATCTCGGCTTTCAGGCTCTCGGCGTTTTCCTGATCTTCGATAAACTCCAGCGTCAGCCGCATCCTCGAAAGCGGGGTCCGTAACTCGTGACTGATGCCGAGCAGAAGCGCTCTTTTCGCGTCCAGTATGTTCTCAACGTCGCCGGCCATGCGGTTGATGTCGTTTGCGAGATCGCCGAGCTGGTCGCTGCGAACGTTTTCTATGCGAAAATCGAAGTTCCCTCGGCCGATACGTTCTGCGCCCGCGCGAATCGCGCGGATGGGGCGAAACAGCCAGCTGACCGCCGCATAGGCCAGCAAGAGGAGGAACAAGCCGAGCCCCAGCACGAGCGGAACGAGCGCCGGTCCGCTGGACGTGTCGGAGATTCTCGGTGTCGCCACCACGATGTCGTAGCCGCCCTGTTGCATGCGCAGGAAGTCGTGATGATCCAGGCTGGCGAAATCGACGTCCTGCAACTCGTCGGCCCAGGCGCTCGAATCACCGCTGAACCGGGGGCTGGGCGCGAACTCCAGTTGCTCGAGCCGCGGGAACGCCACATCGGATGCCCAGTCGATGTCGGGACCCTGGATGCGAATGTCCACAGGCACTTTCTGCGTGATTGCCATGGCCCGGGCGATACTCGGCGGCACCCCGATGTCCTCGCGGACATAGCTCACGTGCAATGACAGGTGGCCGCTGACCAGTCCGCGAATCTGATCGCTGTTATAGAAACGCTGGACCGCCTTGAACGTGCCGAATACGAACGCGCTTCCCAGGACGACGAAGATGACGAACAGGCGAAACGAGAGCGAACGGGAAAGACGGCTAAGCATCTTTCAGTGGCACACCGATGAACGAATAGCCGCGGCCCCAGATCGTCTGGATGAAGCGCGGGGGTTTCACGTTGTCGCCGAGTTTCTGGCGCAGCCGGCTGACCATGATGTCGACGGACCGGGTGAGAATCGCCGCATCGATGCCGCGCAATTCACTCAATATGTCGTCGCGCGAGAGCTTCCGGCCGTGGCGCCGCGCGAGGATGAAAAGAAGCTCATATTCCATTGACGTTAAATCAACGAGTGATCCGTCGACGGAAACGGATCGCGTGTCCGGTTCGATTGTCAGGCCTTCGAAGCTCAACTTGCCGACCGATGAGCCCGCCGCCTCTGAGCGGCGCAAGGTCGCCTGCACGCGCGCCACCAGCTCGCGTGGCTCGAACGGCTTGCCGACGTAGTCGTCCGCGCCGAGCTCGAGACCCGACACCCGATCGATAACGTCGCCGCGAGCCGTCAGCATGATGATCGGAATGTTGCTGTTCTTGCGAACCTCGCGACAGATTTCGAACCCGTCTTTCCCCGGCAACATCACGTCCAGCAGAAGCAGGTCCGGATCCTCACGCGCCAGCTTCTTGAAACCCTCGACCGAGTCATAGGCGCAAATGAGGTTGATGCCGTGGCGCTTGAAATACGCCTGCATCAGCTCCGAGTGTTTCCGATCATCATCTATGAGAAGTACTTTTGTCATGCCTCAATAATAGCGCTTGTCCGACCGGGAGTCGCAACTACCTCGCGGCCCGATACATTTGGAAACATCCGGTTACACCAATCGACAGATCTCCGCAGCCCCTGTCTCTACAGTCGTTCCCTGACTGACCCGCACTGAATTCTAATCGGAGATCGAAATGAAGAAACAAGCTTATGCAGTAACTCTGCTGTCTGCTGCCGTCTTTCTCGCCGCGTGCGAAGGCGACGATGGCATGAACGGCATGGACGGGGCCAATGGTGCTGACGGCACCGACGGCTTCAATTCCCTCGTCGTGACGCGCGACATACCCAGGGGCGACGCAGTCTGCCTGGGCGGCGGCCTGGCCCTTGACAGCGGCCTCGACACCAACCGCAACGGCGTTCTCGATGCCGGTGAAGTAACCGCAACGGAGTACCTCGAGTGCGAGGCTACGCCAATACTGCGAGCGCTGCACGCATCTCCGGATGCCCCTGCCGTCAACATCTGGGTCAACGGCGCACCGGCCCTGACCGGCGTTGATTACGCACAGGGTTCGGGTTTCGTACCGGTCGTGGAAGACAACAACGTGCAGGTTGAAGCAATCATCCCGGGCGGTAACGCCGTCGTGATCGATGCGGATCTGCCGACACTCGACTACAGCACTGAAACGACGGTCATCGCCGTGGACGATGTTGCCGGTCCGGTACGTCCGCTCGTCATCACGAACCCTTCGGACAGCCGCATTGCCGACGGTTACTTCCGCGCGCAGGTTGTACACGCCGCACAGGGCGCTCCTGAAGTCGATGTCTTCGTAACGGCATTTGGGGCCGACCTGACCGCATCCGCACCGATCAATGGTGCTGGCACAGCGGTATTCTTCGAAGACTACACGGATCGGATCGAAGTACCCGCTGGTGATTACCAGATCCGCATCACGCCTGACGACACGCCCGGAACGGTCGTTTACGACTCGGGCGAGATCTCGCTGGCCGCAGGTGCCGACCTGATGATCGTGGCGCTCGACAACACCGGTCCTGGCGACGCGCTCGTGCAGCTCGTTGTGCTCGATGGAACGGCAGCCTCCACGCTGTACGACACCAACACGCCGGCATCGGCCGTAGCTGTACACCTTTCTCCTGATGCGCCGGCTGTCGACATCCTCGCCGACGACAACAGCACTGCAGCCGTCGAGGCAATCGCACTGGTACGGGACGTTGCGTTCACCGAGTTCTGCGATATCAACAGCGTCCCCGCTCCGGGCGACTACACGATCAACGTCGCATTGAACTCGGACAACAGCACGATCGCCACGTCCTTCCCCCTCAATGTCATGCAGGGCGATGAGGTTACGGCCGTAGTCTCCGGCTTCGCGACGGGAGGTCTGACGCCGGCTATTGCGCCGATCGCGCTGCCGGGCAACACGCGCAGCGTTATCACCGAGACGAAGCTGCGTATCGCGCATGCCTCGCCGAGCACCGGCAATGTCGACCTCTACCTGGTACCTGCAGGGACGGACATCAACACCGTCGACCCGACGTTTGCGGACGTGCCTTTCGGTGCCGATACGACGCAGCTCTCCATCGCCGCTGGCGACTATGATGCGTTCGTTACCGGTGCTGGCAGCAAGGCGGCCGCAATCTCCCTGCCGGGCCTCGCGTTCACGGGCGGCGAAGTCCTTGATGTGATAGCACGCGATCCGGCGGCTGGCGAAACCGGTCCGCAGGCCGTTGTCATTGACTACTCTGCTGTGCCTGTCTGCCCCACCCCCTAACAGGGCAGCAGCGACATTATCCCCCCGCGCGAACATGCGCATCCCATTTATCCCCGCCTCGTGCGGGGATTTTTCTTGGGGCATTTTCGGAGGGAATTTGCAGGGGACAAAAAAAACCGGGCCGGCAAAAAATTTGCCGGCCCGGCCTGTTCTAAAGGACTGCGCGTCCGGTGGTGTTGATCAGGCAGCAACCTCGATCCGGCGCGGCAATGCCTTCGCCTGTTTCGGAATCAGGATCTCGAGTACGCCATTGCGGCCGGTTGCCTTGACCTTTTCGGCATCGACGATGTCCGGCAGGATAAAGCGCCGATAGAAGCGACCGGCGCCGCGTTCCGCCCGGCGACGGACGATGTTTTCGTCAGCCTTCTCGGCCTGGACAAAGCGTTCACCCGTGATGGTCAAAACGCCGCCTTCCAGCGTGACCTCGACATCCTTGGGGTCAACCCCGGGCACGTCGACGTAGAGCTGGAATTTTTCGTCGAATTCATTGATATCGACGCTCGGCACCCAATCCGCCGTGACGCTGCTGCTGTCATTGGTTGTGGCGCCCGAGAACAGCCGGTTAATGTCATCCTGCAACTGACGGATGCCCATAAAAGGATCGTAATTGACTAATGTCATTGCGTTGCCTCCAATATATAACTCTTTGAAAACATGGCAATTTACTGCCAACGTCTCCCAGAATTGGGGTGCGCGGCAAAGTTTCAAGGCCGGCTGCAGGAATATTTTTGAAATCCTTCTTATTGATCCTGCCTATTCCGCGAGCCAGCCGGCTGTCCTCGCTCTGCCTGGCATCAGAATCCGGCGCTCAACATCACCCAGGCCTTGGTGGTATCCGTAAAGCCCGTTGAATCCGCATTGAACGCAGCCAGCTTCAGCAACAACGTGTAACGATCGCCGAGCGTCCTTGCCGCCGACAGGTCGATCTCACTGCCATAGTCACCACCACCCGACTCGGCCGAAAAATCGTGGTAAACGAACTGCAGGCTCCACGCATCGATCCCGTAGGACGCCTTGAAGTAAAGATCCTCGAGCCCGGTCGCCGGTGTGGCAAGGAACTGGTCGGCCCAGCCGTTGAACGCGTGCAGCGTCGCAAGGGGCGTGCGAAAGCCCTGGCCATTGTCGCTGCCCAGCGATTCGAAGCCGATGCCCAACGAGAGCGCATCCTTGCCCCAGGTTCCCTGCAGACGGATATAGTTCGCGTCGAAACTCGCAGGTGCATTGGCAGCATCCGACTGGCGAGCAATATCGGCAAGCACCACGGCCTGCCCGTCGCCAAGCGCGAACTTGCCCTGCAACCGGGCACCCAGCGTATTGGTGGAGAACGAGGCCGCATCGTCATTGTCGATGAGGTAGGCATAGCCCACCACGTTCCAGTCGGCGTTCAGTTTGAAGTTGGCGTTCAGGAGATGTGTGTCCTGATCGTGATCACCGGCCGGCACCTCGGATCCGAAGATGCGATTCACGTTGGCAACGTAGGCATAGAACAACTGCAACCTCTCCACGCCCTTGTACGTTACCGAGAGCGCGTCGTAGGTCTGTTCGTTCTGCCGCCAGCCAACACCGCCAACAAAGCGTTGATCGTCGAGCAGGATCCGTTGACGGCCAATACGAGCCTGCCATTCGTCGCCCGGCGCATACTGCAGGTAGAGCTGATTCAGGTCGGCTCCGTCCGGGTCTGCCACGACCGGGTACCGGGCGCGGTTTGGACCGCTCGTACCCATGCTGCTGTTGAAGTCATCGGCCAGCACTTCCGCAACGTAGTCGAATTCGACGAAGCCTGACCAGTTTCGCCAGGCGCCCGTCTTGTAGTTCAGTCGCAAGCGCAGCGTCGATGCGCTGGCCTCTTCTGTGAACGAATCCTGGTCCACGAACTCGTAACGATAGCGAAGATCGAGGCCGGCATCGCCGGATGCTATCGCCGTGGCGAGATCCGTATCGGCATCTTGCTCCGCGACAGCCGCCGCTGTCAGCGACATGGTCAATGCCGCTGACAGCGCTGCCGCAAGATATCTACACGAAGTCTTGCGTGTCATTTCTAGTAAACATCCTCTACGGTGTTGTAGACGTTGAACTTGCCCGTCGGCGTGATGACCTCCGGACCCTTGATGACGTGTTTGAGTGTTCGCGTCTTGTCATCGACGACAACGATCGCGGACTCCTCTTCCTGGCCGCTCCACACGGAGAACCAGACCTCGTCACCGGCTTTGTTGTACTCGGGTTGAACCACGCGCTTGACACCCTCACCGAGATCCGCCCATGCGGCGATCGGCAATACCTCAAAGCCTGCTTCGAGGTTGTTGATATCGAATACCGCAATGCTCTGACTGATCGCCTCATCGGGATTCAGCGGCGCGTCAACCCAGAGATTGGTCGACTTCGGGTGCGACTTGACAAACAGCGAACCGCCGCCCTGACCCTGGAGAACCCGCACGACTTTCCAGGCGTGCTTCGGGTGACCTTCGGGATCCGTGCCGAGGAACGTGATGTTCGCGTTACCCAGCGCACTTGTTACCCAGACGGGGCCGTATTTCGGATCTTCAAGGTTCGCGCCGCGACCCGGGTGCGGGATCTTCTCGACGTCGACCAGGGCCGCGAGATTGCGGTCTCGCGAATCAACCACTGCGATCTTGTCCGACTGGTTTGCCGCGGTAAGGAAGTAGCGTTTGCTGCGATCCCAGCCGCCATCGTGCAGGAAGCGTGCGGCGCCGATATCGGTCACGGTCAGGTTGTCGATGTCGGCGTAGTTGACCAGCAGGATGTGCCCCGTCTCCTTGACGTTGACGATGAACTCCGGGTGTTCGTGCGATGCGACAATGGCGGCAACGCGCGGCTCCGGATGGTATTCCTGCGTGTCGACGGTCATGCCACGCGTGGAGACGACCTTCATCGGCTCGAGCGTATCGCCGTCCATGATGACGTATTGCGGCGGCCAGTAGGCCCCGGCTATGGCGTACTTGTCCTCATAACCTTTGTACTTGGACGTCTCGACCGAGCGCGCCTCGAGGCCGACCTTGATTTCGGCCACGATCTGCGGCGGATCCATCCACAGGTCGATCATGTCCACCTTGGCGTCGCGGCCAATGGTGTAGACGTAGCGGCTCGATGCCGACGTTCGTGAGATGTGAACCGCGTAACCCGTTTTCAGGATACTGACGATCTCCTTGGTGTCGCCATCGATAAGAGCAACCTGTCCGCTGTCGCGCAGCGTCACCGAGAAGAAATTCTCGTAGTCACGATCGTGCATCGGCTTCGTCGGACGATCTTTTGGATCGACCAGGACCTGCCAGGTCGCCTTCATTTCTTCCAGGCCGAACTCCGGCGGCTCCGGCGGTTCCTGCTGCAGGAAGCGCGCCATCATGTCGATTTCGTAGTCGCTGAGCTCACCGGACGTGCCCCAATTCGGCATGCCGGCCGGCGATCCATAGGTGATCAGCGCCTTCAGGTAGTCGGTCCCTTTCGGCCGCGTGACATCGGGCGTCAGCGGCTTGCCGGTGGCGCCTTTGCGCAGCACACCGTGGCAGCCCGCGCAGCGCTCGAAGTAAAGCCGCGTTGACGTGGCGTATTCCTCGGCACTCAGGGTTGGCCCTTCCGGGCTTTGCACGGCTCTCGCCTGCTCCGCCGGAATCGGCGACGGCGTGCCCTGGTAACGCATCTCACCCTCACTCGCACCAGGATGCCGTTCGCCGGCCGCCCGGTCTTCGAGACCGGTGTCGCTGCGCACCTTGGCAACTTCTTCGACACTGAACGCCGATGCCTCGTTACCCCAGGAGTTGGTCGCGTAGGTCAGGATCGCGGCGATCTCGGCATCGCTCAGATGTCCCATGCCGGGCATGACGGCGTTGTAGACGGCACCGTTGACCGTGATTTCCCCACTGCGCCCTTCGATAACGGTCGCCAGCGCGCGGGACCGATCGGCCATGAGGTAGTCCGATTTGGCGAGCGGCGGAAATGCGCCCGCGAGCCCCAGGCCTGTCGGCTGGTGGCAGGCGCCACAGTGCGTGTTGTAAAGGCCCTGGCCGCTGCTCATCAACTCGGCCATCTCTCCGGCGGCTGTCTCGGATGCGTGCACGGCAGCATCCTGTGCCAGTAGCGGACCCGGAATGAGCAGGCAGCTTGCCAACGCAATAGTGCGCCAGCGCGATGCCAGGTTCGAAGTGCCTTGCGTTTTCATTTCTGTCTCCCCTTGGGTGCCTGTCTCGAAACTGACTACCAGTTCCATTGCAGGCCAATTGAGTAGTTACGGCCGGTCTCGGCCAATGTCGGTAGTAAGACGTCGTCCGGCGCCAGGCCACGCACGGCTGACCAGCGCCAACAGGTGCGGTCAGTCAGGTTGCCGATGCCGGCCCTCACGGTCAGTTGTTCGCTCGCGGCGTGCGCGATAAACACGTCAACGAGGCCACAGCCGGGTGGCTCAAACAGTTCGCCAGCGGATTCATCGCGTCGCGACCAGCGGCGGGTCGCTGTCAGTAGCGCGCGAACCTCTGTTTTTTGATCGTATGAATCCCAGTGGACACCGACGACCGCTTCGGCCGGTCCCACCGAGTTCAGTGGCTGGCCGTTCTCGTCATTCTCACCTCGCGCCCAGTAGGCGGATGCCCGAAGCGAAACGCCCGGCACGGCGGCGGCGATGTCGTGCACCCAGCTCGCTTCGATGCCGCTGATGCTGGCCGCGCCTATATTGATGGACTGGAACAGGAGGCGACCGCTTTGCGGATCGATGCCGATGCGCGCCTTGGTTTCGATAAAGTCGCTGTAGTCCGTACGGAATGCGGCAAACTGCAGCCTGGAACGTTCGCCGCTCCAGCGCACGCCGAGTTCCCAGCCATCGGAGGTTTCCGAGCGCAGCTCGGGGTTCGGGATCGCACGAATATTGAAAAGCGGGATGTCGAGCCCGATATTGGCATCCTCGAAGGGCGGCGCACGGAAACCGCGGGCGTACTGGACGTAAATGTCGGTGTCATCGCCAAGACGATAGATCGCACCGAGCTTTGGCGAGATGTCGGAATGAGACAGACCGACGACCTGTGTTGACGGATTGTCAGCCGCGTAGATCGCATCGCTGTCCGGTGACAGGCGAGTCTTGTCCAGGCGCAGGGCAAAAAGCAGTGACCATGGGCCGGTGGACATCTGGTCGGAGACATAGGCCCCGAACTCACGTTCCTTGGTCACGGGGAAATCGCGAAGCGGAAAGCTTTCGCCCAGGATTTCCGACGTGACACTGCCATCGACAAGGCTGGTCGAAAGTCCGTCGCGGAGTTCCTCGGTCTTCGACTCGCTGTACTCGAACCCGGCGCCGAAGCGATGCGACCAGTTCCGCAGCTCCACGTCGTGCCAGAGATTCAGTTCCACACCACGCAGGCGCTGGCTGAAGAAGAAGTCGCGCTCGATCGTTGCGGGTGCCCGTGCAAGCGCGCGTTCATCGACGGTGTGTTGGGCGATGCGCGCATCGGCATGGTAGACGCGCAGCAGACCTTCGCTGACGAGGTCCGAATCGAAACGATACTCGGCACTCGCGAGATTGATCGTGTGCCGATCGTCTCCCTCGAGGCGCGTCGTGGATGCGAAGCGCCCGTCGCCCAGTACCGAGCTGATGTTGGTCGCTGTATCGCGGGTCTGCCGCACAACACTAAGCTGCCAGCCATGACCAAAGCGGTTCTCACCGACCAGTTTGGCCAGCGCGCCGTCGCGTCGGTAATCTTGCGTATCCGCGGCCACGTCCAGTGCGGCGGACGACTGTTCAGACCCTTCCCTGAAGCTGCCGGCAAGTATCATCGTCGTACCTGGCCCACGCAGGGCAACACTCGCCTCGGTATTGCGGCTCGCATCGAGCCCGCGGTAGAGCAGCGACGCCCGACCGGCGAGCTTGTCGTCACCAGGAAACTGAGAGGGCTGCAGGGTCTG
>JAOUNK010000113.1 GCA_029881015.1 Gammaproteobacteria bacterium
GGGGCCAGCGCTGGTTGTTATTCCCGTCGGGCTTGCCATCCTCAGTATCGAATTTGCATGGGCTCGCGCCTGGCTCAAGCGGCTCCGGGAGTCCCTCAGCAGCCGCAGTTCGAACAACCTGAACAACCGCGCCGAACAACACCGGCAACGAGTGTCTGGCGAGTAGCGCCGCCCCGCGAAACAATTCGGACAAAAAGAAAAGGGGCGCCGGTAAACCGGCGCCCCTCAAGTTTGCGGCTTGGGGGAATGCCGCCGGACCTTCCAGGTCCGTAAGAGCCGAAGTCCTTCCGGCTCGGTTTTCGGCAGCGTTTCAGCGGGTCTTCGGGGGGAGAGAGAGCCCGGTGGAGCCGCTGCCGAGGGGGGTTCTGGCAGACTACGTCCTGTCTGCGACCAGCCTAGATCTGCGGTCGGCAAGCTTGATATCAAGGTCGATCGCATTTTCGACTTCGAGCGACTTCACGGCCCGGGCTGCTGCGTCAGTATTGGCCTGTGCGCCGCCGCGGGTCGTGCTGTCTGATACGTCATGGATGGCAATCGCCGTGGCTGTAACGTCTGTGTTATCGAAACCGAGTGCGTCCTCGGCGGCAAACGAAACGCCAACCAAAACGATCAGCGCGCCGATCAGCGCGAGATTGTTTTCAATGTTCCTGGCTTTCATTAGTGGTGTCCTTACAAAATTCGGTAGTGCGAAAGGTACGAGTCAATATGCTCTGCTTTCCTTATTGCACAAGTCGTGCCAACTCCTTAAAACCATATAAAACAATGCGTTAGAGAAAACACTTTCGTTACGAAATATCGTAAATTACGAAAAATCGTAAGACTATTTACGAAATATCGTATATCATGCGCCCATGACTTCCCCGAACGACTATGAATGGCTGTTTCGCAAGGCGCCCGTCATGACGACATCGATTGCCGAAGACGGCACGTATCTCGATGTCAACGACGCCATGCTCGAACGCCTCGGCTATCAGCGCGACGCGATGGTGGGGCGGCGGCCCGAGGAATTTGCAACCGAAGAGACGGCTGAGCGCATCGTGCATGAATTGCGCCCGGCGCTCAGGCGGCGCGGCAAGCTAGAAAACAAGCCGGTTTCCCTCGTGACGGCGTCGGGTGAAGTGGTCGAGTGCATTACGAACGCCATCGTGGAATACGATACCCAGGGCGCCTACCTGCGCACCGTGGCCATGTATACGGAGCTCTCCGACCAGGCGCGCGCGAATTTCAAATACCGCACGCTTTACCGGTCGACGCCGGCGATGTTGCATACCGTCGATGGCGACGGGCTGATCATCACGGTGACCAATCATTGGCTCAGCAAACTGGGCTTCACACGTGAAGAAGTGCTCGGGCGTCCGATTACCGACTTCATGAGCGTGGACGATCAGAAAAAATATGCAGACGGTGGTTTGCGCGAGCTGATCGCGGAAGGCGACTTCAACAACCTCGAACGCCAGATGGTGACCAAGGACGGCCAGAAGATTGACCTGGTCATGTCCGCCATCTCTCATCGCGATGTAGACGGCAGAGTCGACAGGATGCTCGTTGCTTCGAAGGACGTTACCGAACGAAACCGCGCGGAGAGAGAGCTGCGCCGCACGCTGGCCGAGAACGCGCGACTGCGGGAGGAACTGGAGCAGGAACGCGACTACCTCCGCGAGGAAGTCAACGAGGCGTTGAACTTCGGCCGCATCGTGGGCACCAGCCCGGCGTTGCGACGCATGCTCAAGCGTGTCGAGGCGGTTGCGGAAACCCCGGCCAGCGTCCTCGTACAGGGTGAGTCGGGCGTCGGCAAGGAGCTGGTCGCGCGGGAGATTCACGCACGCAGCCCGCGTGCAGGCGGACCCCTGGTCAAGGTCAACTGCGCCTCCATTCCCAAGGAGTTGTTTGAAAGTGAGTTCTTCGGGCACGTGAAAGGCGCATTCACCGGCGCTCACCGCGACCGTGTCGGCCGATTCCAGCTCGCCGACGGCGGTACGATCTTCCTCGACGAGGTCGGCGAAATTCCGATGGAGTTGCAGGGGAAGCTGTTGCGCGTATTGCAGGAAAGCGAGTTCGAGCGGGTCGGTGACGACATTACAAGGTCCGTTGATGTGCGCGTTATTGCCGCGACCAATCGCAATCTCGAGCAGCTGATCGTGGACGGTGAGTTTCGCGAGGATCTCTTCTATCGCCTCAGTGTCTTCCCGGTGGACGTACCACCGCTGCGCGAGCGTGGCGCGGACATCGTGCAACTGGCCCAACACTTCCTCCAGCAGACCTGCAAGGATTTCGGTCGGGAGACGATGACGCTGACCCGGTCGCAGGCGGGCCAGATCAAGGCGTACGGCTGGCCGGGCAACGTGCGTGAATTGAAAAATGTCATCGAACGCGCTGTCATACTCTCACCGGGTAAGGCATTGCGCCTGGACCTGTCCATGCCCGACCTCAAGTCCGACGAAGAGACGGTGACGATCGTGCAGCAACCCGGCAATGAACTGATGACCGAGGCAGAGATGCGGGATTTCCAAAAAGCCAATATCGTCAAGGCGCTCGAGCAGGCGAACTGGAAAGTATCGGGTAGCGGTGGTGCCGCGGAGTTGCTCGGGGTGCGGCCTACGACCCTCGCCGACCGGATTCGAACGTTCAAGATCAAAAGGCCGGGTGGGTGAGCCGTACGACAGTCAACCGCCTGGTTGTGGTGATACTTTTTCTCGCGCTTGTGTATGCGGTGTACGCACTGCCGATCGCAGCGCCCGTGCTGAGACTGGTTGACTGGGCCCAGGCAAACCCGGTCGCTGGCGGATTCGCCTACCTACTCTGCGTCATTGTTGCGACCGTCTTATTCGTTCCCGGATCGGGTTCCATGATGATTGCCGGCTACCTGTTCGGTCTGGGTCCGGGCACATTGGTGTCGGCCGTGGCCATTACACTCGGTGCACAATCCGCATTCCTTACCGGCCGTCTCATCGCGCGCGACTGGGTAGCGGCGAAGGTGGCGGGCAATCCGCGGCTGGTCGCCATCGAAGCGGGGTTGCGGGAAGAGGCTTTTCTCATCGTGGTCCTGACCCGCCTGTCGCTGGTGATTCCCTTCAACCTCCTGAACTACGCATACGGCATCACGTCGGTACGGGCAGGTACACACTTGCTGGCCAGTGCTGCCGGGATGTTGATGCCTGTCGCGATGTACGTGTATCTCGGAACCGTGGCCCGTGACATCGGGCAAATTCTCTCGGGCGAAGCAACGCCGACGTCGTTCGGCTACTGGCTTGGCGGCGCCGGCCTGGTGGCAGTAATTGTACTGACCTGGGTCATGCACCGCGCCGCGAGTCGAGCTCTCGCGCGTCACCTACCCGGTATGGAATCGGACAATGTTTGACGGTGTTCGCAGTACCTTTCTTGGCATGTTGCTGCTCGTGTTGCAGGTTCCCACGGACGTCATCGCGGATGAGGACGTTCTGCCGGACAGCGTGCTGAGAGCGCTGCAAGTACGGCAGGTCCCTGAGGCCACATTGAGCATTCATGTCGAGGACGTGGAAACAGGAGAGGTCGTCCTGGCGTGGCTGCCCGAAGAGCCACGCAATCCCGCATCGACGATGAAGCTCCTGACGACACTGGTTGCGCTGGATATTCTCGGCCCGACCTATCGCTGGAAAACGGACATCTACGCGCTTGGAGAAATACGCGACGGGCGCCTTGAGGGTGACCTGCTCCTCAAGGGTCATGGCGACCCGTTCCTCGTCACCGAGCGGGTATGGCAGATGCTCCGCGGGATTCGCCAGTCGGGCATCGACAGCATTACGGGCGACCTGCTGATCGATGACAGTTATTTCGACATTGGCGACTACGATCCCGCGGCTTTCGACCGCCAGCCGCTGCGAGCGTACAACGTCTCGCCCAATGCATTGCTGATGAACTTCAAGGTCGTGCGTTACTCATTCGAGCCAAACGGGCAGACCGTGGACGTCCGGCTTGACCCGCAACTCCACAACCTGCGCGTGGACAATCGCCTGAAAGTGATCTCGGGTCACTGTGGTGGTTACCAGCGCGGCATCACCGTAGCGAATAGCCGTAATAACGATCAGGTGATGTTTTCCGGGAAGTTTCCGGACGGTTGCAAGCGCTATGCGATGGACCGAACCGCGCTTTCCCACAACGCGTTCGCCTACGGCCTCTTTGCGTCACTCTGGCGTGAGTCCGGCGGTACGTTCGAAGGCGGGTGGCGGAACGCGATTGCGCCGGAGGGAGAGGAGCCCTTGCAGAGCTTCGCGTCGCCACCGCTGGCGGACATGATCGCGCGCGTCAACAAGCACAGCAACAACGTGATGGCGCGCCAGGTCCTGTACACGCTCGCTGCCGAGGCGCTCGGGCCGCCAGGCACAGAGGCGGGAGGCCGGGCGGTGGTTGCAAAATGGCTGGCGGACAACAAGCTGGCGTCCGCGACCCTGGCCATCGCGAACGGCGCAGGCCTGTCCCGCGAGGCGCGTATCAGCGCGGCGGACATGGCATCCTTGCTGCGCTTCGCCTGGCGTCAGCCCTATATGCCGGAGTACCTGGCTTCGATGTCACTGACCGGCCTTGATGGCACCTTGTCGCGGCGATTCCGGGGCAGCGATCTCGTCGGCAAGGCGCATCTGAAAACGGGTTCGCTGGATCACGTCACGGCCATCGCGGGCTACCTGCAGTCGCGGTCCGGACGCCGTTTCAGTGTCGTGGTCTTGCACAACCACGAGGATATTCACCGCGGCCCGGGCGAAGAAGTGCAGGAAGCGCTGCTGCGCTGGCTGTACGAGCAATAGCTCACACTGTAGAGCGCGTGTGCTGTAGTACACTCGCCCCCAGTACTGGAGATCGACTATGCGCCTGATTATTGGGATTCTCTTGCTGCTGCCCATCGTGGCGGTGGCGGATACGGCTTACGTGACCGACAACCTGAAGCTTGGCCTCTATGAAGCCGAGGACACCAGCGGCCGCGCCTTCCGGACGCTCGACAGCGGGCAGGCGATGGAAGTCCTTATTCGAGGTGGAAGTTACGCCAACGTCCGGCTGCCGGACGGGACAGAAGGGTGGGTCAAGAGCGCCTACCTCGTCGATGACAAGCCGGCCAAACTGATCGTTGCGGAAACCCAGGCGGAACGCGACGCGTTGGCCGCAGAGCTCGAGGCAACGAAGAAAGCCCTGGCAGAACCGGCGGCGACGATTGATGCACTCCGTAACCAGACGTCATCCCTGACCGCGCAGCTCGAGAGCGCTCAGGACCAGGTAACGGCCCTGCAGGAAGAAGTGGCCTCGATCCAGGGTATGAAGGAACGCTACAAGGGCAGTATGCCGCTCCGCTGGGTTGGCGGTGCGATCCTCGTATGCCTGGTCGCTGGATTGCTGGGTGGGCTCTGGTGGTCCGACTACCGTAGCCGCAAGCGTCACGGCGGCATACGTATCTACTAGGGCTCAAGCAGCCGCGATAGCGTTGTCGTCACAGCCCCCGCGCAGGGGCAGTTTGCGGTTCCGGAACAGCTCGTCGATCGCTTCCTGGGTTCCCGCCTTGCGCAGTTCTTCCAGTTGCCCGGCGCTGATGTGCGGTGCGAATAGATGCAGGAACTCGATCATGTAGCGGCGCATCACGGCGTCCCGGCGGTAGCCAATCCACGTTGTGCTGCGCGGGAAGAGACCTTCGGCGTCGATGACCTGCAGATCCTCCCTGTCGGAACAATCGGCGGCCATGCTGGCAACAATGCCGACGCCGAGCCCCATGCGAACGTAGGTTTTGATAACGTCCGCGTCGCGCGCCGTAAACCCGATGTTCGCCTCAAGCCCCTCATCGGCGAAAGCGCGCTTCAGTGACGACTCGCCATTGAAACTGAACACGTAGGTGACAAGCGGGTACTCGACCAGGTCGTGCAAGGTAATCTTCCGCTTGATCGCCGTGAGGGGGTGCCCTCTCGGCACGATGATCGAACGGTCCCAGCGATAGCTCGGTACCAGCAACAGATCGGAAAACAGCTCCTGGGAACCCGTGGCGATCGCGAAATCGATCTTGTTGCCGGCCACCATGTCGGCGATCTGCTCGGACGTGCCCTGGTGCAGGTTGAGTCCGATCTTGGGAAACTGCTTGCGAAACGCAGCGATGATCCCGGGCAGGACGTAGCGCGCCTGCGTATGCGTTGTGCCAATCGAAAGCGAACCATCTTCTTCTTCGTAATAGTCCGCGGCAAGACGGCGAATGTTCTCCACTTCCTGCATGACGACGCGCGCGCGCTCGATGATCCTGTCGCCAGCAGCGGTTACGCTGCCGAGACTTTTGCCCTTGCGGGTGAATATCTGTATGCCCAGTTCTTCCTCAAGCAGCTTGAGCTGCTTGCTGACGCCTGGCTGCGACGTATAGAGGCGCTCCGCGGCGGCCGTGATGTTGAGGCCGTTGTCGACAATGGCGAGGAGATACTTGAGTTGCTGCAGTTTCATTTGACGGCGTTGCGCTCGTACTCAAAGTGTCGCGGTTAGTAGTAGGACCGTCTGGCCGGCATTCAGTTTCACCCGGCGTCGCGGCAAGTCTGCAACGTATAACAGATTCTTATAACAATACGCTATAACCGTTTATCCTGTGTCAGAGCAAGCGTGTTAATTTTATGCTACACACCCAAGACAAGCGGAAAACAACAAGGATAAAGCAATGATCTACAACAATATTCTGGAAACCATCGGAAACACGCCCGTCGTGCGCCTGAATCGCATGGGGCCCGATCATGTGGATCTCTACGTCAAGGTCGAGTCTTTCAACCCGATGGCCTCGGTCAAGGACCGACTTGCGCTCGCGATCATCACCGACGGCGAGCAAAGGGGCACGCTGAAACCCGGTCAGACGGTTATCGAAGCGACGTCGGGCAACACGGGTATCGCCCTGGCCATGGTGTGTGCCGCCAAGGGCTACCCTTTCGTCGCGGTCATGGCCGATTCGTTTTCGGTGGAACGTCGCAAGGTCATGCGCGGCCTGGGTGCGAAAGTCGTGCTGACGCCAGCCGCGGAGCGCGGTACCGGCATGGTCAGGAAAGCCGAGGAACTTGCGGACCAGTATGGCTGGTTCCTGGCACGCCAGTTCGAGAACCCCGCCAACCCGGCCTATCACCGCAATACAACCGGACCCGAAATCCTGACGGATTTCGCCGGCAAACGGCTCGACTACTGGGTTTCAGGATACGGCACGGGCGGCACGATGACAGGTGCCGGCGAAATCCTCAAAGCGGCGCGACCCGATCTCAAGATCGTCGCGACCGAGCCGGCAGGGGCAGCCCTGCTCGCGGGATCGGCGTGGGCGCCGCACAAGATCCAGGGATGGACACCGGACTTTATTCCCGAGGTCCTGAATCGAGACATCTTCGATGAGCTGCGCTCAATTGCCGATGACCGGGCCATTGCCGTATCGCGCGAGCTGGCTGCAAAAGAGGGAATCTTTACCGGCATCTCGGCCGGCGCGACGCTCGCGACCGCGCTGGATATCGCCGACGAGGCGTCGGCAGGTTCCGTCATCCTCGCCATGTTGCCCGACACCGGCGAGCGCTACCTGAGCACGCCGTTGTTCGAGGGCGTCAACGAAGGTTCCGATGACGACTGGCTGGCGGGACTCTAGGACGGATCAAGTGCATGTGCTCAAGAAATACCGTATATGGCTGAAAAAACAAGGAAAAATGCTCTCGGCTGAGACCTGTGTCACAGCGTAATTCGTGCAAGGCTGGCATGGTGGGCGCCTGATGGGTTGCTCAGTTTATGGAGCCGGCATGACCGCAGATCTGCTCGATCTGACAGCAAAGAAAAATATGGGCAAGGCCGCGGGCCTGCTGCACTCGCTGGTGCCGCGCGCACAGTGTTTTTGTTTTTACGGGAACGACCGGGAGTGTCTCTGGAGCAGCGACGCTGCCGATGATTACGAGATAGACAACTTTGTCGCCGACCTTCCTGAACAGGTCATTGCCGAGATGGGCGATGGCGAAGGGATGTTGCGACGCACGCTGGGTTCGGGTCGAACGGTACTGGCTTTGCCTTTGCAGGTAGAAGGAGGCGAACGCCTGGGCATGCTCGTCGCACTCTTTTCGCGAAACGCGGGCAAGGCATCGTGGTTCAATCCCAGCCTGCTAAAGAGCATTCTCGAGCCCGCACTCGAAATGATTGGCGGGAGTTTCCACACCGGACGCGAGCTCTTGCGAGCCACCGAGCGCGTGACCGCGGTCGAGAAAGAACTCGAGCTGGTCTACCAGGTCGATGAGAAGATTCATGGTGCCAAGACGCGTCACTCGAGCCTCGCGCAGCTCGTCGGGCAAAGCGGCCGCTTTCTCGGTATCAATTACAGCGTCCTGCTGATTCCCTCCAAACGCATTCGCATCAGGGCAACGCATTCGAGCTGGAAGAGCGTCGATCGCAAGATTCTCGATCGGTATCTCGTTGAGCAACTCCTGCCGAAGCTCGAGGGGCAACGCAAACCCGTGGTGTTCCAGATTCCTGCCATGGAAGGCTCTGACGAGCCGGCCGCGCATGGCTACCAGGCATTACTCAGCCCGCTGCTCGACAACCAGGGCAACGTCGAGGGTATCCTCGCGCAGCTGGGTCGCGTCGACAACAGAGAATTCACCAAGACCGAGCGCCGTTTCATGACGCATATCGTCCGCAAGGTCGAATACGTCATTGAGCAGTCTTTCGATTCGATGACCGGTTTTATGAATCGCGCCGGATTCGAAGACCAGTTGCACGAGTCGTGGAAGGCACTGGAGAGCGACGATGACGTTCATCAGCTCATCTACTTCGACCTCGACAATCTGCAGCTGGTCAATGATCGCTTCGGTCGCAAGGCAGGCGACGATGTCATCATGCGCTTCGCAAGGCTTCTTGAGGAAGACCTTCCACCGAGCGGCGTATTATCGCGGCTCACCGGCGACGATTTCTGCATGCTACTGACCCATGCCGACAGTGACGAGGCCATGGAATACGCACAGATGGTGCGCGAGAAGGGCTACTCTCTGCGGTACCTCGAGGGTGACAGGTCGTTGCAGATTACGATGAGCATCGGCATTGCCGAATTCAGCCGCGGCAACGGGAACGACGGTGGCGCGCTCACGACCGCACGCATGGCGTGCGAAGCCGCGAAGGACCACGGTCGCGACCGCATTGAAATCTACGATGAGAACGACCAGAGCATCATCAGGCGCTTCGACGACATGCAACTCGTTGCCGAAATTCAGCAGGCGCTGGATGGTGACGAATTCGAACTCCTGGCAAAGCCCAT
>JAOUNK010000114.1 GCA_029881015.1 Gammaproteobacteria bacterium
GCGTAAGCTGAGCATGTCAGGGTGCGTTCGTTGCACGTCAGGGAGCAGGACCATGACCCGGGAAGTCTCTATCCCCAACGGGGCGGAATTTTTCGAAATCCGCTTCGAATCGATCGGTGGGCTCGGCGCCCACGTTGCCGGAAAAATCGTCGCCAGCGCGGCCGTTCTGCGCATGGGCATGAACGGCTCACATTTTTCGTCGTACGGCTCCGAGAAGAAAGGCTCCGTGGTACGTTCATTTATTCGACTTGCCCCGGCCGACAAGGCGATTCGCACGAGCGCGCCTATCGAGGAGCCGAATGTGATTGTCGTCTTTCACAGCGGCTTGCTGGCCCACCCCGCTACGCTTTCCGGCCTGAAGGCCGACGGCGTCCTTATATACGCCGGCCAGGAAGGTGACGTTCCCGAAGGACTGTCACGTGTCCCCAGGACCGCGACAGTGATTCGTGTGGATGCCCAGAAGATTGCGATCGCCGAGAAGTCGCGCGAGAACGCCGTACTGATCGGCACGCTGGCCGAAGCCATTCCGCTGCTCGACCGGCGTGCTGTGCGGGACGCGCTCGACGCCACCTTCGCGGGCAAGAACGAGGCCGTGGTCACGGCCAACGGTCGTGCATTCGACCGCGGGGCCGACGAAGTCGAGATGATTGAAAACATCGGCCAATGCGACGGCGCCGTCCCGGCGATGTCGTCCAGCCCGGTATGGGGCTATCGCACGGCGCCGATTGGCGGCGTTTTGCCGACGCCCGGCAACACGGCGCACAACGACCTGCACACCTCACGCACCGGCTGGATGCCCGTCCTCGACAGGGACAAATGCATCGACTGCGGCATGTGCGACATGGTCTGCCCCGATCTCTGTCTCGTCTGGTCGACGCATACCGGCGAGGACGGCAAGCCGCGCGTAAGACTCGACGGCATCGATTACCAGTACTGCAAGGGCTGCATGCGTTGCGTCGAGACCTGTTCGACGGCGGCAATGACGCGCGAAGCCGAATTGCCTGGCAAGGCAGACGAGCTGCGCATCCCCTTGTTCCCGGACCTCCGGTCCGCGGCAGGAGAAAAACATGCTTGATTCAGCGGCGGTATCCCGTTCAGGCCCGGTTGCCCAGGTTCACGATTTCAAGAGCGGCAATGAAGCCGCAGCGCTGGCCGCGCGCGACATCGGCTTCCATGTCATGGGCTATTTCCCGATCACACCATCGACCGAGGTCGCCGAGACCCTGTCGAAGATGCATGCCGACGGCGAACACGAGATTGTCATGATTCCCGCCGACGGCGAGCACGGTGCCGCAGGCATCTGCTATGGCGCGGCACTCGGTGGCGGGCGCGTTCTCAACGCAACGTCGTCGCAGGGCCTCCTGTATTCACTCGAACAGCTTCCCGTTCAATCGGGTACGCGCGTGCCAATGGTGCTCAATGTATCGACGCGCACCGTGTCGGGCCCGCTGGATATTCGTTGTGATCATTCCGACATCTATTTCGTCCTGAATGCCGGCTGGATCATCCTGATGGCACGCGATCCACAGGCCGCTTACGACATGAACTTTTGTGCCGTTCGCATCGGCGAGCACATGGACGTTCGCCTGCCCGTCATCGTTGCCTACGACGGCTTCCTGACGAGCCACCAGAAGCGCCGTATCGAAAGATTCGACGACCCCGGGGCTGTAAAGGCATTCCTCGGTGAACGCGAGGACCCTTACAGCGCGCTCGATCCGGACCGCCCGGTTACCTTCGGTCCGTACATGAACGACCCGGACCTGATCAACAACAAGGTCCAGCAACACCAGGCCATGGAGGACGCGCGGCGCGTTATTCCCGAAATATTTGCCGAGTTTGCCGCGTTCTCGGGACGCGACTACCGCACCGTCGATGCCTACCGTATGGACGACGCTGACGTTGCGCTCGTACTGCTCAACACGGCTGCTGAGAATGCCAAAGGCGTTGCCGACAGGCTGCGCGAGCAAGGCCACAAAGTCGGTGTTGTTTCACCCAATGTCCTGCGGCCGTTCCCGACCGATGAAATCCGCAGGCTCCTGAAGTACGTTCGCGCCATCGTTGTCGGCGATCGCGGTGATTCTTACGGCGCTGAAGGCGGCAACCTGTCGCTTGAAGTTCGCGCTGCCCTGCAACAGGACCCTGACAACAACACCCTGGTGATGAGCCGTATCTACGGCTTGGGCGGCAAGGACTTTTACGACAAGGACGCCGAGGAGTTTTTCAAGGAAGCGCTGAGGGCGGCCGAGACCGGCAAGGTCGAGGTCCCGTTCGAGTATCACGGCGCCTACGCCGGCGACGATGCCGCGGGCCCTGCCCCGGGGCTGCCACCCATCGCATCCGAGGAAGTTAGCAGGGGCATGGCACGAGTTACGCAGAACCCGGAAACCGAGCGGCTGGAGGTCGAGCTAAAACCGCTGTGGGAGATGACCACGACGCCGTCGCGGATTGCGCCGGGACACGGGGCCTGCCCGGGTTGCGGCTTCTTCCCGATGCTGCGGCAGGCGTACAACGTACTCGAAGGCAACGTGGTCGTCCTGTTCCAGACCGGCTGCGCCATGGTCACGACGACGGGCTACCCGAAGACGGCCCATCGCATTACCTATATCCACAACCTGTTCCAGAACGGCGCGGCTACGCTGTCCGGCCTCGTCGAGATGTATCACGAGCGCATCCGCCGAGGTGAGATCCCGGCCGCACCGGAAGGCCAGGACACAACCTTCATCATGGTGACCGGCGACGGCGGTATGGACATCGGTATGGGTGCGGCACTCGGTACGGCGCATCGCAACCACAAGATGATCATTCTCGAGTACGACAACCAGGGGTACATGAATACCGGCTCCCAGCTCTCCTACGCAACGCCGTTTGGCCATCGCACCTCGACCAGCGAGGTCGGCAGCACGGACTCCGGCAAGCGCTTCCATCACAAGGATACGCCGCAGATCTTCGCGGCCTGCAACCTGCCCTACGTCTTCACGGCGAGCGAAGGCTACCCCGAGGACTTTATGCGCAAGATATCCAAGGCACAGTGGTATGCGCAGCGCGAGGGCATGGTCTACGGCAAGGTCCTGTCATTCTGTCCGCTCAACTGGCGTACCCAGGACGACGCGGCACAAGAGGTACTGCAGGCTGCAATAGACTGCTGCTTCTTCCCGCTGTACGAAGTCGAGAAAGGTCACACGCACCTGACGTATGACCCGGACGCAATCGGCCGCCGCCGACCCGTTAGCGACTGGCTCGGCATGATGGGCAAGACCAGGCACGTCCTCGCCGACGAACATGCCGACCAGCTCGAGATGACCGAGAAAGAGGTCGACAAGCGCTGGCGCAAGCTGAAAGTCAAATCCGAACACCCGGAGCTGTAGACGATGGCAGAGATTCTCGAAAAACGTCCGCTGACGCCCATCACCAGGCTCTACAGGGTCGACGCGCCGCTGGTTGCGAAGTCTGCGCAGCCCGGACAATTCGTTATCGTCCGCGTTCGCGACGGCGGCGAGCGTATTCCGCTCACGATCGCCGACTATGATCGCGACGCGGGCACACTGACGATTGTCGTGCAGGAAGTTGGCACCACGACGCGTTATTTGGGCCAGCTCGACGTCGGCGATGACATTCTCGACCTGGTCGGCCCGCTCGGCATGCCGCTCGAGATCCCTGTTAAAGGCCATATCGTGGGTATCGGTGGCGGATTTGGCGCCGCTGCCCTGCTCTGCCTCATGCGCGAATTGCGTCAGCGCGGCGACACGACGACGATCATCAACGGTGCGCGCGAGAAAGACCTGCTGATCCTCAACGACGAACTCGCCGGCGTTTGCGACAACCTTGAGCTGTGTACGGACGACGGCTCCGCGGGATTTCATGGTCTCGTCACCGAGCGCCTCGCCCAGCTAATCGATGGCGACGGTCCGGGTCGCCCGGACATGGTAATCGCCATCGGCCCGATGCTAATGATTCGGGCTGTCACCGAGACCACTCGCGGCAAGGACATACCGACGCTCGTATCTCTCGACCCGCTCATGATCGACGGCACAGGAATGTGCGGAGGTTGCCGCGTCACGGTCGACAATGAAGTGAAATTCGCCTGTGTCGACGGCCCCTTCTTCGATGCCCACCAGGTCGATTTCGAGGAGGCCGTAAGGCGCAACAAGATGTATGTCAGGCAGGAAGGCGAGTCGAAGAACCGTACGGCCTGCCGCAAACTCGTTGTAGGACAAGACTGATGCCTGTAAAGCGCGTCCAGAAGACACCTATGCCCGAGCGCGACGCCGTCCTGCGTTCGCACGATTTCAAAGAAGTGAACGAAGGCTACGGCATTGCGCACGCCCAGTTCGAAGCTGAACGTTGCCTGCGCTGCCAGGATCCGATCTGTATCGACGGCTGCCCGGTTCGCGTACCGATCCCCGAATTCATCCACCAGGTCGCCAAGGGCGATATGCGAGCGGCTGCCGAAATTCTGCGCAGGTCGAATCCGCTGCCGGCGGTTTGCGGGCGCGTGTGCCCACAGGAAGTGCAGTGTGAAGAGCAATGCTCGATCGGTATCCGCTTCAAACCCGTTGCAATCGGCTACCTCGAGCGCTTCGTCGCCGACTGGGAAATGGAACAGCCGGCCGTCGAGATCAGGGCGAACCTGCACCAGGACCAGAAGGTCGCCATCGTCGGCTCCGGACCGGCAGGTCTCGTGTGTGCGGGTGAGCTCGCGCGCCTGGGCTACCCGGTCACCATATTCGAGGCCCTGCATGCGCCGGGCGGCGTGCTCCGCTACGGCATTCCCGAGTTCCGTCTGCCAAAGAACGTGCTCGACTGGGAGATTGAGCAACTCAAGAAGCTCGGCGTAGAGATTCAATGCAACGTGATCATCGGCAAGACGATCACGATGGACGAACTCATGGGCGAGATGGGCTTCTCGGCAGTGTTTATCGGTACCGGAGCAGGCTTGCCGAGCTTTTTGGGCATCCCGGGCGAGAACCTCAACGGTGTGTACTCGGCCAATGAGTTCCTGACGCGGGTCAACCTGATGCACGCTAACGATTTTCCGAACGCCGATACACCGGTCATGGTCGGCAGGCGCGTCGCCGTTATTGGCGCCGGCAACACAGCCATGGACACCGTGCGTACCGCACTGCGCGTGGGCGCGGAACACGGCATGATCGTTTACCGCCGCAGCGACCAGGAGATGACGGCACGCGTCGAGGAACATCACCACGCCATCGAAGAGGGTGTGGAGTTTCACTGGCTGACCAACCCTGTCGAGGTGCTTGGGGACGAGGATGGCTGGGTAACAGGCCTGCGCTGCGTTCGCATGGAGCTGGGAGCGCCCGATGATTCAGGACGGGCGCGGCCAGTGCCGATCGAAGGATCCGAATTCGTGATACCGGTCGACAACGTGGTGCTGTCGATCGGCAACAAGCCGAATCCGTTGCTGCTGCAGACGACCAAGGGCCTCGCGTCGAACAAATGGGGTTGCCTGGTTGTTCATGACGGTACTTCCGAGACTTCGCGAGACCACGTCTTTGCGGGAGGTGACGCCGTGACTGGCGCGGCCACAGTCATTCTCGCAGCGGGTGCGGGCAAAACCGCCGCAACCGAGATTCACGAGGATCTGCGCGCGAATTCTTGAAACCTTCCACGCGCAACACGCATCTAAGAATCGTGTAACCTAGAACGCACGCACACGTGCGGAGTCCTGAATGCCCCTGATAGCCGAACTTCGACGCCGAAACGTCTTTCGCGTTGCCGCTGCGTACCTGGTGGTAGGCTGGCTGCTGACCGAGGTTCTCACCACTATCCTGCCGACACTTGGCGCTCCGGAATGGGCGGCGCGAGCGGTTATCCTGATCTTTGCGTTCGGCTTCGTTCCGGCAGTGGTGCTGTCCTGGTTCTTCGAGATCACGCCCGATGGCATCAGGCGCGACCAGGAAGTGGATCATGCCGACCCGGACCGGCAGCGCCAGGTCCGCAAGGTCGACCAGGTCACAATCGCCACCGCCGTGGTCCTGATCATCTTTATCGGTTTGTTCAGCGCCCGCTACACGGCGGACGATCCCTCGCCCATCGACCTCGGCATCAGCGCAACTTCCGTGGCCGTCCTGCCCTTCGAAAACATGTCGGGCGACAAGGACAACGAGTACTTCTCCGATGGCCTGACCGAGACCCTGCTGCACATGCTTGCCCAGATCCCCGACCTCAAGGTGGCGGCGCGCACGTCGAGCTTCGCGTTCAAGGGCCGGAACATGAGTGTCCAGGAGATCGCATCGGCACTCGAGGTCGCCCATATTCTCGAGGGCAGCGTGCAGCATGCCGGCGACAAGATTCGCGTAACGGCGCAGCTTATCCGTGCGAGCGACGGCTTTCACATCTGGTCAAAGAACTTCGACCGGGAGTTCACCGATGTTTTCGCGATCCAGGACGAGATAGCCACACAGGTCGGCTCCGCCCTGTCGGCGTCCCTGCTTGGCACGGGCCAGGAAACGCGGCTCGCGGGAATCTCGACGGAAGACGTCGATGCCTACGAGCTTTACCTGCAGGCGCGCAAGGCGCGCTCGACGTATTCCTACGGTGGATTGCTGGCCGCGGAAAACCTGCTGAAGGGCGCCCTGCTGATCGACCCCGACTTCATCGAGGCCAAGTCCGAGCTCGCGAACAGCTATGTGCACCAGGCCGAGACCGGCATGATGGAGGCCGCGGCGGCCAACGCCGAGATCATCGCAATCACGAACCAGGTGCTGGCCGTTCGCCCCGACGACCCCGTCGCGAAGGCGACCTCGTTGTATGCAAAGGCCCTGTCGCTCGTGGCACGGGGTGACCTGGCGGCGATGACGGATCTCGTGGCCGAGCTGGAAGCCATCGTGGAGAGCGCGCCGCAGACCCTGGAGCCGCGCCTCCTGCTGGTGCGGGCCTACACGGCGCTCAAGCAGAACGAAAAGTGCCTGCCAGTTCTCGAGGAGGCGCTGGCCCAGGACAAGTACAACCCGGCGCTGAGCTACGAACTGGGTATCGCCTACATTCGCCTGCAGCGCTGGGACGAGGCGAGAGCGGCGCTCGAGCGCTCGCTCGAACTCGAGCCGAACCAGCCCAACGCTTACACCTACCTGGGCGCCATTGCCGAACACGCCGGTGACTACGTAACGATGGTGAAGAACCAGCTCGACGCCATTTCGGTTGATCCCGAGGATCACGAACTGCCGGGCCTGCTGGCGCTGTTCCTGTATCGCTACGGTCTTGTCGAAATCGCCGACGACTTCCGCAACAGAGTCCTGACCCTCGCGCCAACCAGCACCATCGCCTACCAGATCGAATTGGCACGGGCGAAGGCCATTGGCGACATGGACGGTAGCGTCGAAGCGGCGCGGCGCGCGATTGAAGACAACATCGAGGACCGCCGTTTTTCGTTTGGCGGCGCCGTCCAGCACCTGGTCAGAACGGCGGTCAGAACGGATACCGTAGAGGAAGAGATGGCCTGGATCGAAGAGCAACAGCCCGGTATCTTCGACGTCGATGCGAAGGTCGCGCCATTGCGCTATCGCAATGTGCAGGGCGTCGCGTTCGATGGGTGGGTGCAGTACCTGCCTGCAGAGGAAGTACAGCGCCGGCTCGACATGTTGCTCGGCCATGCCGCCGCGATGGGGCAGGACCCCACCAGCGACCCGGCGACCCATGTCGGTATCCTCACATTGCGCGGTGACGTTGAGCAGGCTGTCGAGGTCGCCCTGCGAGACTTTTTCTCGCGGCCGGTCACCCTCACGCCCGACTGGCGAGAGATGCTCTCGCAACCGCACTACGCCAATGTCGTTGCCGACCCCCGAGTCCAGGAGGCCATGCGCCGCTGGGAGGCCGAGGAGACGGAGCTACGCGCCAGCGTCGAGTCCTATTTCGCCGATCTTCACGCGGCGATGTGATCGCCTGACCTCACCGTTTCCGCCACCAACTCGGCCAACTGGCCATCGGCGGGCTTGAGGCTGTATCCAATTCGCATGTGCGGCTTGTCGATGTCGATGAGCCGAGTGAGATCGATCGGGGTGGCGACCAGTACGAGATCGCAGTCGACGGCATTGACGGTTTCTTCGAGGTCGCGGATCTGCTTGTCGCCGTAGCCCATGGCCGGCAACAGGTCGCCGATATCCGGATATTTCTCGAATGTTTCGGCGATTTCGCCAACCGCGAAGGGCCGCGGGTCCACGAGTTCGCCAACGCCGCAGAGCGTGGCAGCCATGATACCGGCGCCGTAGGGCATGCCACCGTGCGTCGTGGTGGGGCCGTCCTCGATGACGAGTACGCGCTTGTCGGCAATCGCGTCGGGATCCGGTATGTCGAGCGGCGATTCACGCAACAACACGGTGGCTGACGGGTTCATACGGCGCGCGTTCCCACGCACCAGCTCGACCGCGGCCGGGTCCGCATGACCCACCTTGCCGATCAGGATGACGTCGGCGTGCCTGAAATTGGCCGTGCCCGGAAAATACGTCAGCTCGTCCCCCGGGCGGTGCGGATCGGCAACGCAGATCCACAGGTCGGGTTTGAGGAACGGCGTATCGTTGTTGCCACCGTCCCAGACGATGACGTCGGCTTCTTTCTCGGCCTCTGCGAGGATCGCGCCGTAGTCGACACCGGCATACACGACGACGCCGTTCGCGATATGCGGTTCGTATTCTTCACGCTCCTCGATGGTGCATTCCTGCGCCTCGAGGTCGTTGTAGCTTGCGAAGCGCTGCACCGATTGCGCGACGAGGTCGCCATAGGGCATCGGGTGTCGAATAGCGACGGTTTTAAGCCCGAGATCGCGCAGGATATCGGTGATGCGCCGCGACACCTGGCTCTTGCCGCAGCCCGTGCGGACGGCCGTGATCGCAATCACGGGCTTGCGCGAGACGAGCATGGACGCCTCGATATCGAAGGTCGAGAACGCAACGCCCCTGGCCTCGACCCGTGCCCTCATCGCGTCGATGTAGGCGTTGCTGACATCGGAATAGGCAAAAATGACTTCGTCGACATCCCCGCTGTCGACAAGTGCATCGAGGTTCTCTTCGGGAACGATCGGGATGCCGTCAGGGTAAAGCGACCCGGCGAGTTCGACAGGATAGCGGCGATCCTCGATGTGCGGGATCTGGGTGGCGGTAAACGCGACAACGTTGAAATCCTCGTTGTCACGGTACATACAGTTGAACACATGGAAGTCGCGCCCTGCGGCGCCCATGATCACAATATTTCTGCTCACGG
>JAOUNK010000115.1 GCA_029881015.1 Gammaproteobacteria bacterium
CCGTCCAGGGCAGCGGCTCGACGACTACCTGGTCGAGCGAAAACATCTCCGTCGTGTTGTTACCGCCGTGAAAATAGTCGACGCGCATGGTTCCGGGCGTGCCTGCGACTGCCGCTGGCGCGAAACCCAGCGAAAACAGCAACGCGACCAGTGAAATTCGTTTCATCAGCCATCTCCTCGGGCAATCCTGTACGGTTGTTTGGATGTTGTCACGCTTCATGCTCATGCTGACGCTCATCTTTGCGGGGGAAATCGTATTCCTGCTCCCGTTTCACACGACGCGCTTCTTTCGGCCCACCATGCTCGAAGCCTTCGAGCTGACGAACACGCAGCTGGGTGATTTCTTCGCCGTGTACGGCATCATGGCCATGATAGCTTACTTCCCTGGCGGCGCATTGGCAGATCGGTTTTCCGCATTCATGCCCGACAACCTGGACCAGCTCAACAACGACGAGCGTCGCGACGCCTTTCGCTGGGTCATCATCGGCTACACGCCGGAAATATTCTTCGGGCCGATCACCGGCCGCATACTCGATGCGAACCCGGGGCCTGTCGGCCACCAGAACTACTTCCTGTTCCTGGCGATTGTCGCGACGGTGGGCATGGTCGTCGTCGGCTGGTTGCTCTGGCTGCAGCGTAATCAATCAGCGACACGCTGGCCCGGTGTCGATACAACCAGCTAATATAGACCGCGAGGAGAAGACGCGCCATGGCACGCAAATAGTTGATGAACGACGTGACTGAATCCAAAGTCGAAAATCCGGAAACGGATGAACAAGCGTCGTCGCACCGGTCCGGGGGCCTCGTGCGTTGGCTCTTTCATCCAAAGCAGCGGCGATTGATCCTCCCCGCCACAGGCCTGTGGATCCTGGTACTGGACTGGCTGCTATTCTCATCGAACGTCCTCTCGGCCTCGCTGGCGACACCGGTCGTGATGATCCTTGGCTTTGTGCTGGGCAGCGGGGGCGCCTTCCTGGCGCAAAGGAAGGCAGCAAACGATGCATTGTGGAGTGCTACCCTGAAGGCGCTGCTGGCCGGCATCGTGGTCGGCCTTCCCTGGCCCATTGGCGGGACGCTCGTCGGCGGCTGGGTGCTGCTGACCTCGGGGCTGGCGGACGCAAGGAAAGAGATCATTGGCAAGTGAGTTCGCAGGCGACGGTCTGCTCCTGGCCGGCCAGCGAGGTGATAAACTGGTTCGCTAGTGCGTCTGATCGGTAGTGGTCGCCCCGGTCATTCTTCAGAGGAGATACAGCATTGCTTGGAAATAGAGCCTATTGGCTGTTCGCCGGCCTCGTTCTTGTATTGCTGGGTGGCTGCGCCGGTTTGCGCGATTCGGTCATCGATCAAGCAGCGGGTTTTCCGGCGAGCCACGTGATTTCAGGCGTTCGCGAAACCTCGGCCGAGTACAAGGAAGAGCAACATCAGGAGCGCGCGGAGGCGCTGTCGAGTGAGTACGAAGCATTCCTGAAAGAGAAGGAAGCGGCTGACAAGGCGCAAGAAGACAACAGCCGCTCAATAATGCTCGAACAAAAAGAGCCGCAGGTTGAACTGCCGAAACCGGAAACCAGCACAGACCTATAGATGAAGGCATGAAGGGCGTCACAAGACTATGCACCCTCGTTGCGTTCGTCGCGACGGCCTCGGCGCACGGCGCAAACACCGATGAGCTCGCGGCAACCACCGGCCGGTTCACGCTCACGTTCACCGCAAAGGAATTGCTGGGTGAGGCTGCGAGCGAAGTCGAAGCCGTCATCGCACCCGACGAAGCGATCACCTGGGAGGTCTACGTGCCGGAGGGCTATCGGGCCGACGCGCCGCCCGGACTACTCGTCTACATCAGCCCCACGAGATCCGGTCGCCTTCCCTACCGGTGGAACCGGGTCATGGACGAACGCAACCTCATATGGATCGGCGCCAACCAGTCCGGCAACTGGGTCCTGGTCCGGCGCCGCATATTGATGGCGACACTCGCCGTCCTGGCCATCGAAAGAGGCTACGTCGTGGACCGCGAACGCTTCTATATCAGCGGCTTCTCCGGGGGCGGCAAGGCCGCGACCATGCTCGCGACCAGCAATCCGAACCTGTTTGCGGGCGGCGTCTTCTTCTGCGGGGCCGAGACGTCGCAGCTCGAAAGTCCCGGGGACCTCGAGAAAATGCAATCGAATCGCTACGTGTTTCTCACGGGCGAGCGGGACACGGCGCTCGGCGAATCCCGGCGGGCAAATCGTGCTTTCCGCAAGGCAGGTGTCGAAAACACCAGGCTCATGGTCATTCGCGGCATGGGCCACAGCACGCCCGAATACGACGATCTCGACGAAGCGATCGACTTCCTGGATACGGCGGCGAGATAAGTCCGCGCCATCACCGGTGTCCTGCCATGGAACCGCACACGTTGTTGAGCGATCTCGAGTGACGCATACTCTTCGAATCCAACACTCGCGCCCCGAGGATCATCATGAAATACAGTCTAGCCTTATTGTCTGCTCTCTTACTTTTCGGTTGCCAGCAGGCCGCTGAACCCGTTGCCGAGACGCCGGCCCCGGTCGAACCCGTAGCGGAGATCGATCCGCTGGCGGCTGTTCTCGATGCGCAGCCCGATGAAATGAAGGCCCGCTACGCGTACCGCCATCCGCAAGAGACACTCGAGTTCATCGGTATCGAGCCCGGCATGACCGTGGTTGAAGGCCTGCCCGGACGTGGCTGGTACACGAAGGTCCTGCTGCCATACCTCGGCAGCGAAGGTCATCTCATCGGCGCCAACTACGCGATGGAAATCTGGCCCAACTTCCCGTTCGGCACGGAAGAGTTCATGGAGAAGCAAAGTACATGGACGACCGACTTTCCTGCCGACGCGCAAGCCTGGCGTGGCGAGTCAGGGGCCAGCGTGGATGCGTTCGTCATGGGATCCCTGCCCGAGGAAATGAAAGGCACGGCCGACGTCGTGTTCTTCGCGCGCGTCCTGCACAATCTTGCGAGATTTGAATCGCAGGGTGGCTTTCTCACGACGGCACTAGCCGATGCCTACGCCGTTCTGAAACCGGGTGGCATCTTCGGTGTCGTCCAGCATCACGCACGCGACGAAATGCCGGATGCCTTCGCCGACGGCAGCCACGGCTACCTGAAGAAGAGCTTCGTCATTGCCACGGTGGAGGCTGCCGGTTTTGAGTACGTCGGGGAGAGCGATATCAACGCAAACCCGAAGGATCAGCCTGGCGAGGACGATGTCGTCTGGCGCCTGCCGCCCACGCTGGCAACCAGCGCGGACAATCCCGAGCTCAGGGCCGAACTCGAATCGGTTGGCGAATCCAATCGCATGACGCTCAAGTTCCGGAAACCGGAATAGGCGCTAGTTGCTGAGGTTGATGCCGATCACGACCGGGTCGTGGTCGGACGCCCGGTACGGCGTGGTGCCGTCGAAGAGGCCCGGGTCGCGACCGTTCTCGAGGTTGTAGTCGAGCAGTTGCGGCTCGTCGGCGTTGATATGCCACTCCATCGTTGCCACGACCTGCGGCGCGAGGCTCGCGGAGGCGATGGCGTGATCCAGGGCGCCGGCCTGTGCGTCGAATACGAATGAGTACGGCTCGGCCTGCGTGCTGAGCAGGTTCGTGAAGCCGGCATTGGCAAGTGTCGCCAGCGGGTCCTCTTCGAGGTACGCATTCAGGTCGCCGATTATCAAGACGTCACTGTCGCCGCTCCCGGTCGGGTCGGTGGCAAGCCAGTTCGCGAGCGCGGCGGCAGCATTGGTTCTCGTGATATTGCAGTTACCCTGGCCGTCGCCGAGGTTCGGGTCACCGTCCGCGTCGCAGGACGACCCCTTGGACTTCAGGTGATTCACGGCAACCGTGACAACCGCGCCGTTCGCATCGAGCACGAATGACTGCGCGAGCGCGGGGCGGTTGCGGGCATCGTTGAAGCGCGAGTCGACACCATGGTCGAGCAACGCAAAGTTACCCGCGGTCGACACCCTCGTGCTGCGATACAGGAAGCCCGTCTTGATGGCATCGTCGTGAATCGTCCCGGTATCGACCCAGGCATAGTCTGGGGAACCCAGGCGTGTGTTCATGGCACTGGCCAGCGCACTCAGGGACTCGCTCGCATTGTTCTCCAGTTCGATCAGCCCGATGATGTCTGCGTCGAGCATCGTCAGCGCCGTCACGGTCTTCTCGAGCTGCCGCGCGTACTCAGTGCTGCTGTCCGCACCGCGGCAGGATTGATCCGCCCGCGGTCCGCAGTTCGATTGTCCGCCATCGATCGTTGTGAAGAAGTTCAGCACGTTGAAGCTCGCGATTCGAACTGAGCCGCCGACGGCGGGCGCGCCCGGCCGGGAATTGGCTGCCGTGAACACCGGGTCCACGGTCGGCATCAGGCGCCACGTCTCGTCGCCATTGCCGCCGCTGCCGCGGGAATACCGCAGCACACCCGTGACCCTGTCGACCGTGTCGCCGGATCGTAAGGAGTAGTTCGCTGCCGCGCCCGCGTCGAGATAATGAATCTCGGCAGGGTTCTGCACGCGCAGGCCGTCATCGAGGACGATGCTGCGGCGCGCGCTCATCTGTTTGTGCGCCGTGTAGCCCGCGGCATCCGGGGCGTTGCCGTTCGTGAACTGCACGAGGCGGCCGCCCTCCGACAGCACGACCGTACCGAAACGCTCCAGGTTGTGATGACCGCTCACGGTCAGCGTGTCGAGCAGCTCGACGAGCATCCCCTCGTAGCGTTCGAGGTCGGCGACCGGGTCGCCGTCGCTGTTGGTCGTTGTCGTACTGAACGGCAGGCTCAGTGGGCGTGCGACCACGCCGCCGCGGCCCACGACGCGTACGGAACCTGCGCTGATTTGCGTTTCGCCGAAGTGCTCGATGACCGTGCCCGTCACTTCGACGAGGTCTCCCGCGTCGATGTCGGTGGCCGGATTATCGCCATCGAACACGAACACGCCATCCGATGTCGCGAGGTCCAGGTCGGGCGGTGCGTCCTGTACATAAAAGCCGCCGAGGTTGCGGCGATCGTCGGCATCGTTCTCCTGGAAGTCGCCCGTCACGACGCCGCGCACGGTGACGGTCTGTCCCTGCAGCGGGCTCGTGGCGCCACTGCCCTGTACGGCCGAGATCATGGTCGTACCGGCCGGCGGAGACGGTGGAGTGGGCGGTGTCGTCGTGCCTCCGCCGCCGCCACAGGCGGCGGCCAGGCAAAGGCTTGCTAGCAGGGTCAGAATACGCATCGCGGCATTCTAACCCATCGCGCCTAGCTCAAATTGAACAACAGGATTTCGGCGTCGGTGCTGGCCGTGACGCGAATGGCCGGCGCGCCCCGGATCTGTGCGCCATCGCCTGCAACGAGCTCCGCGTCGTTGACGATCACATCACCGGACACGACCTGCACGAAGATGCGCCTGTCCTCGACGTCGCCGAGAACAACGTCGTGCCCTTGCTCGAGAACGCTCGCGTAGAGGTCGACATCCTGGTGGATGGTGATCGACCCGTCCCGGCCGTCGCGCGAACCGATCAGGCGAAGCTTGTTCAGCTTTTCCTCCCGGCTGAACAGCGTCTGCTCATAGCCGGGTTCGAGGTTGTTCTCTTCCGGAAAGATCCAGATTTGCAGGAGATGCAGCTCCTCGTCGGAGGAGTGGTTGTGCTCGCTATGCAGGACGCCGGTGCCGGCCGTCATGCGTTGTACTTCGCCCGCCGTAATCACGGTGCCGTTGCCCATGCTGTCCTTGTGCTCGATGGCCCCGCTGATGATGTAGGTCACGATCTCCATGTCCCGGTGCGGGTGCGTCGCGAAGCCTTTCCCCGGCGCAATGCGGTCCTCGTTGATCACGCGCAGCTTGCCGAAGCGCACGCGCTCGGGGTTCTGGTAGTCCGCAAACGAGAACGTATGCTTCGCCTTCAGCCAGCCGTGGTCGGCGCTGCCGCGATCCTCGGAACGAATGATGTCGAACATAGCTGTCTCCATGTTACTTACGCCGCGCGCGACGCAAGGTGAACAAGCTCCGCGATGCGCGCACGTGCGCTGTCCAGCGCTTCGTCGTTACCGCGGTCCGCGCCCTGGGCGCCGATGAACTCGACGTCGGTGATGCCGACGAACTTGAGGGCATGACGCAGGTAGGGCGTTGCGAAATCGGCCGGGCTGCCCACGGGCACGCCACCGGAGGGCACGACGACGTAGGCCTTCTTGCCTTCGAGCAGTCCACGAGGGCCGTTCCCGGTGTATTCGAAGGTCAGCCTCGCACGGGCAATCATGTCGATCCAGGCCTTCAGCACGGCCGGTACCGAGAAATTGTACATCGGCGCGCCGATCACGATGACGTCAGCCGCCTGCAATTCGGCCACGAGGTCGTCCGAGCGGGACAGGATCTGCCGGTGGGTGCTGGTGCGATCCTCGTCCGGCGTGAAATTGGCTGCAACCCATGCCTCGTCGATAAAGGGCAGTCCCTTCGCGAGGTCGCGGCGCGTGATGTTCAGCTCACCATGGCGCGCTTCGAGCGCAGCGATGAGGTCGGCGGTGAGGTCCCGGCTGATCGAGCCTTCGCCGCGGGCGCTGGCCTGCACTTCCAGGACGTTGAGTGTGGTTGATGCGGTCATGTCGATGTCTCCGATGCCGTTGTTTCTCCAGGTTGGGCACAGTCTGTCTGTTGAACATTTCAAGATAAATACTGCTGAAAGGACAAGATTGTTCTAAAATACGCAACAATATGGACAAATTTGAGGATTTGCAGGCCTTCGTGGCCGTGGTCGAGGCGGGCAGCTTCACGGCCGCCGCCGATCGCCTGGGCACCGCGAAGTCGGCCGTCAGCCGCCGCATTTCGGCTCTCGAGGAGCGCCTGGGCGTGCAGCTCTTGCGCCGCACGACGCGCGTCCTGAATCTCACCGGCACCGGGCAGAACTTCTACGAGCACAGCGCCCGCATTCTCGCGGACCTCGACGAAGCCGAGGCCGCCGTGCAGCAGGAGCACGGTGAGTTGCGCGGCACGTTGCGCGTTGCCTTGCCGCTGTCCTTCGGTGTGCGCCACATGTGCAAGCCGATCGCGGCGTTCGGCAAGCTCCACCCGAACCTGAAATTCGATCTCGACCTGAACGACCGGCACATCGATCTCGTCGAGGAGGGCATGGACGTCGCGATACGTATCGCCCACCTCAAAGACTCCTCGCTCATCGCCCGCAAGCTGTTCGACGCGAAGACAGTGCTGGCCGCATCACCGCACTACCTGAAAGCACACGGCACGCCGGAGACGCCGGACGAGCTACATGACCATGACTGCCTGGTCTACTCGAACCTCGCGGAACCGGATCGCTGGACCTGGGAAGACGCAAAGGGCAAGAAACACGTGGTCGAAGTAAAGCCTGCGCTGCGCGCGTCGAGCGGAGACTTCCTGACCAATGCCGCCGCGCATGGACTGGGTATCGTCATCCAGCCGACCTTCCTCGCATCCGAGGCTATTCGGCGCGGCAACCTGGTGCCAATCCTGACCGGCTACAACTGGCCAAGGACGCCGGCCTACGCGGTGTATCCCCCGACCCGGCACCTGTCGTATCGAGTGCGCGCCTTCATCGACTACCTCGTCGAGCGTTTTTCCGGCACGCCCCAGTGGGATCGCGACTGCGAAGAGCTCAGCGCCAGGCAAACCTGAGCGGCGTAGTAGAGCGGCAAACCGACGATATACGTCGGGTACTGGGTCTGTACGAGACGCAACGCGGCCACAGACAGGTCCGACAGGAAGAACATGACCGCGCCAGCGACGATCAACAGCGAGCCCCCGCGACCCCGGGTGCCCACCGCCAGGATCAGCATCACGCTGATGGCAGCTATATAGGCTTTCACCGGGATAATCAGCCCGGACGGTGTATAGGGTTCCAGCCACACGAAGACGCCAATCGCGATCGCCGTTACCGGAACGGCGGTGAACACTACCCAGCGGCGCCCGTAACCGTGCCGGACAAAGGCGGCGATGTAGGCGACATGCGCCAGCAGGAATGCGACCAGGCCGGCAAGAAACGCGGGTTCCGACCGCCCGATAAGAAGCATATCGCCACACCACGACAATGCGAGCCCGCCAAGGATCAGGCGGCCGTAGGCCGTTGTAAGGGCGCCCGAACGAACGGCCAGCGCGATGAATCCCGACGATGCGAAGAACTTCGCAACCGCTGCCGGCGCATACAAGCCGCCATTCAACAGCGCAACCAATGCGATACAGGCAACGCCAGTGAGACCAATGAGCAGGCGAGCGGGTATCATCGTCATGGAAGTTTACAGGGATTTTTTCGTCGCCGACCCTGTCTCACAAGCTACGAACCCAAGAGTAAGGAGCGCACTGGCTTTGCAAGTTGGAATAGTTGGCGGTACTGGTTTTGTCGGCGGTTACCTGGTCGACGCCCTGTTGAGGCACGGGCACGGTGTCAGCGTACTTGTCCGTCCGGGCAGTGAGCAGAAGGTGCGGCAGCCGGACAAGGTGCGGATTGTGGCCGGAGACATCGACTCCCCGGACTCACTGGCAGCGGTGCTGGCGGGTTGCGACGCGGCTATCTACAACGTCGGCCTGTTGCGCGAGTTTCCGCGCCGCGGCATTACGTTCGAGAAAGCGCAGTACCAGGGGGTCGTCGATACGGTGGCCGCCGCAAAGGTAGCCGGTGTCCGGCGACTGCTGCTGATGAGTGCGATCGGGGTAAAAGACCCGGGTACAAAGTACCAGTCGACCAAGTACCGGGCCGAACAGCATGCCCTGGCCAGCGGGCTCGATGTGACCGTGCTGCGGCCGTCCGTTATTTTCGGCGATCCGTGCGGCACGATGGAGTTCGTGACTCAGTTGCATAACGACATGGTCGACGTGCCGGTACCGGCAGTTGCGTTCCCCGGCGTCCGCCTGTCGCCGGTCAGCGTCATCGATGTCGCCGACGCGTTCTGCGCCGCACTCGTTACGCCCGCTACCGTGGGCAAGACTATAGAGCTCGCCGGTCCCGAGACGCTGGAATGGAGGAAAATCATCGAGCGCATCGCCGCGGCGGTCGGCAGGAACAAGTGGCTACTGCCGATGCCGCTCTGGGTCATGCGTGTGGGCGCCACCCTGTTCGACTGGCTGCCGTTCTACCCGGTCACGCGTGACCAGTTGACGATGCTCCAGGAAGGCAATACAGGCACGGCCGAGGCGCTCGAAGCACTCATCGGCCGCGAGGCGCAGGCGCTTTCTTCGAGCTCACTGCATTACCTGAAGT
>JAOUNK010000116.1 GCA_029881015.1 Gammaproteobacteria bacterium
CATCGTCTTTTTCGATGACAACGAAAGAAATGTCAAAGCGGTAGTGGATTGGTACAGCGGACAGAGCACCACGGCGTTGGTCTTTCATTACCAAGGGGATGCGGCCAGACCCCCTGGGCACGACATTGATGAGACAGACAAGGAGACCGCGGCACTCCTCGATGTATTCGCCGTGTTCGACAGCGAAGTGCGTTGTTTGCCTGAAGGTTGACGATGACCACAATCTAACGGAATGAAGCATTCATACAGTATGGGAATGCGTGATACGACGAGAGAATAAGTTATGAGAAACATCGCGAAGTGCTATTTCCTAGTCCTTTTCGCCCTTGTTGTGGCCATGCCGGGCTGCTCTGGTCTGGGCACCCCATCAATTGACCCTGATTTTCATCACGAAATCTCAGGTGAAGCCCTGCCTTGGACGAACGAACAGTTTGACTCTGAAGACAGCAAGTTCACTTTCGCCGTCTTTTCAGACCTGACCGGTGACGAGCGTGATCGGGTATTCGAGATCGCGCTTGCGCAGCTAGCGCTGCTGCGGCCCGAGTTCATCATTAATGTCGGCGACCTGATCGAGGGCGGAACTGAAGATACCGGCGAGATTGACCGGCAATGGAATTCGTTCAATGAGCGTGCCGAGCGCGCCTCCGCGCCGGTGTTTTACGTTGGCGGCAACCACGACCTGAACAACATCGTGCTTCGAAAGGCTTGGGACGCGCGATACGGTCGTAGCTACTACCACTTTGTCTACCGGAACACTCTGTTCCTTGTGTTGGATACCGAAGACAGCACACCCACTCGAATACAGGAAATGTTTGAGGCGCGTGCTCACGCCATCGGGGTTCTCGAAACAGAAGGTTGGGATGCGTTTACGCAGACTGAGTACTTCACCATGCCTGAACACAATGCAGGCAATATTTCCGATGAGCAGTCTCAGTACTTTCAAGACGTAATCGCGGCAAATCCTGACGTGCGCTGGACCTTTCTGTTCATGCACAAAGCGCCTTGGAAGCGCGAAGATATGAAGACCTTCGCAGCGATAGAGGAGGCTCTGGTTGATCGCCCGTACACGGTCTTTAACGGGCATGTGCAAGCCTATGAGTACGAAGAGCGGCGCGGACGCGACTATATTCGCCTGGCGACAACGGGCGGGTTTCACAATGAAAGAGAAGGTCTAGCGGTGGATCATATCTCGCTCGTAACGGTTAGCGAGAGCGGAGTTGATATTGCGAACCTTATGATGGGAGGCATTCTCGACAAGACCGGTCATATACCGTTGGATGGAGACAACGTATGCTTTGATCCGGAGGCATGCAAAGAAGCCGAGTAGCGAGTGTGCCTATCGTTTAATCGTCCGCGTTGATTTTACTGGAGTTTCTTGATTCGGCCATTTAGCTTCCGCTGATGACTAAATGGCTCTCAGTTATCCTTTTATCCTTCGTGTCATCAATGCGGACGCGTCGCGACCTGGCATTCGAAAACCTGCTGTTGCGGCAGCAACTGGCTGTCTTGAGAGAGAAGGCCGTTCGACCTCAATTATCGCCGTCCGATCGGTCCTTCTGGGTGCTGGTATCGAAGTTATGGCCGGGGTGGCGAAACGCTCTCCACATCGTCAGGCCTGAAACCGTAATTCGTTGGCACCGGGAAGGCTTTCGACGCCATTGGACTAAGAAATGCAAGAGGAAGGGCAGGCCGGTGCTCGATCCGAAGATCAGGGAATTGATCCGACGAATGACTCAGGCGAATCCACTCTGGGGTGCGCCGCGAATCCACGGTGAACTACTCATGCTCGGCATTGATGTGTCCCAGACAACAGTCGCCAAGTACTTGGTTCGCGGGAGGAATCCTCCGTCACAGACGTGGCGCACATTCCTGGAAAATCACGCCAAGGAAATCATCGCCACAGATTTCTTTACGGTGCCGACGGCGACCTTTCGAGTACTGTTTGTTCTGGTCGTGCTCAGTCACGATCGCCGGGAAATCCTCCGCACGAATGTGACAGAGTCACCGACGGCAGCGTGGACGGCCAGGCAGATCGTCGAGGCAGCCGGCCTGGACGAGGTTCCAAAATATCTTGTTCGCGATCGTGATCGAAAATTCAGTGCGTTTTTCAGCAGGCAGGTCGAAGCGACTGGGCTACGCGAAGTGCTGACAGCCCCGGGTTCGCCCTGGCAAAACGCGTATGCAGAACGAGTCATCGGCACCATCCGGAGAGAATGCCTGGATCACACGATCATCCTGGGTGAGCAGCACCTGCGACGAACAGTCAAACGGTTCTCCAACTATTACAACGGGGTGCGCACGCACCTTGGACTCGAAAAGGATACGCCACGGGGACGGCTTGCTCAGTTTCCGGACCTCGGCACCATCCACTCTCGCCGGCATTGTGGCGGTCTACACCACGAGTATTACCGGAAAGCGGCCTAGGATGAATAAACGATAGGCACAATCGCTTGCTCAGTTTGATTCGGGCGGGAACGAAGACCCCGCCACGTGGGCGGGGTCTACTTTGAGGCGGACAGCACCTAATCGACTGCAAATTGATCTTCGCCTATTCCTGGTCGACCCAGGTGTTGATGCTCGCAGGCTCGGTCAGGCCATCGGTCCAGAGGTAGCCATCGGTCCAAAGATAGCCGTCGGTCCAAAGGTAGCCATCGGTCCAGAGGTAGCCATCGGTCCAAAGGTAGCCGTCAGTCCACAAGTAACCATCCGTCCAGAGGTAGCCGTCGGTCCAGAGATAGCCATCGGTCCACAGGTATCCATCCGTCCACAGATACCCGTCACCTTTGGTGTACGCGCCGTTCCATAGCGGCACTTCCTGTCCATCGGGGTGACGCAAATAGAATTCACCGGTGACGCGCTGGCTGACAGGACCGCCGAAATGTCCGGTGCCCGCCAGATCCTGCGCGATATCAAGGCCGCGGTTCGCGCAACCGGTCGCCGTGCTGTAGGCGGCAAGATAGGCATCCGCCATGCCCGCACCCTGCTGGAGCGGGCTGTATGCGAGATTGCCGTTTGCATCAACGGCCGTTCTCGCCGAATCGATCAGACGGCACTTGACATCGTCCGGCGTCAGCGACGGATCCTTTTGAAGCATCAGCGCCACAATCCCTGAGACGATGGATGCTGACTGCGACGTGCCCGACATCGTGAAGTAATATGCTTGGTTGGAGAACTCGGGATGTTCCACGACCAGTTGAGCCGTGTCGGGCATCAGGGACCAGACGTGTCCGCCCGGTGCCACCACATCCGGCTTGACGAAGCCGTTGTGCGTCGGCCCTGCGGCCGAGAACGAGGCGAGTACGTCGTCGTCGTCGATGCCCGGTGAGTAGTTGTCAGACATTGCGCCCACCGTGATAACGTAGGGCACGTTGCCGGGCACGCCGATCGTAAGAGGATCCGGGCCCGAGTTACCCGCGGACGCAACCACGACGATCCCAGCCTGCCAGGCCGCCATCACGGCCTGGTTGAGGGGGTCGTCCCAGTAATAGGACTGCGGCGTAGCGCTCAGAGACAAGTTCAAAATCTGGATGCCGAGATCGTCCTTGTTGGCGACAACCCAGTCGATGCCGCGAATGACGTCGAGATATGTGCCCTGTCCATTGGCATCGAACGCTTTGACCGACACGAGTTCAGCGTCGGGCGCGATGCCGACGAACCTCAGGTTCTGATTTTTCTCTCGGTTGAGAATAGCGCTCGTCACGTGCATACCGTGGCCGCTCTCCTCGGTATTAGCAGGGGACGACACGCCAAAGACCTGGCCGTTACCCAAGATATTGCCCATCCTGACCACGACATCGTTGATGGCGTCGTACTGGGCGCGCACCCGGTCATAGCCCGCCGCATTGCGATCCGTCGCAGCGTGGCTCCAGTAGCCGCTGTCGATCACGGCAACGGTCACGAAGCGACCGGTGTAGCCGTCATCGTGAAGCAGGTCGGCACCGACAAGCGTCGACGGCGCGACGATCGTGTCCTGGTCCGCGCTGGCGGAATCGACCTCGAAGTTAATTTCGAGCGTCGAGAGGTTCATGACGTTATCGGCCCCTTGATTCGCCGATGAGCGGAACCGGATCGCCATGTCACTCGAGGCATGCTGGGTGATGTTGTAGTTGTACCACTGCCACGTCGAGTCGTACCCCGGGGCCGAAATCCGGTCGAGCTCGGACCAGGTCGAACCGCCGTTGCTGGAGATCTCGACGGCCACGTAGTGGCTTTCGTCGGTGCCGAAGAAGTGGTGGCGCCAGGCGTAAAAGCTGAGCTGCGCCCACGAGGCCCCGGCCGTATTGGCATGTCGCGTCAGGCTCCGGTCACTGTTCTTCAGGTACATGTGGCCGTAGTCACTGACGTAGACATCGCCTGCCGTTGGCGAGCCGTCAGGATCGTCGCCAGCCTCAATCCACGGCCCGAGCCAGTCGAGGTCACCGTCGCTGCTGGCGTAACTTGCTCCCAGGCTCTGGTGATCGCGGATCGAGTAGACGCCAGGCGGCAGGCCGGTGTCCGTGACGATCGGATCGGGGTCCGGCTCCGGCGGCGGCGCGGGAGCCGGCTCGAAGGAAACTTCGACGAAGTCGAACTTCACCTTCTTCTTCGAGCCGCTGTGGCCGGAGAATCGCAAAGTGGTATTCGGGCCCGCGTACGCGGCGATGTCATATGAACGGGACTGCAGCGAGCCATCCTTCGCATTGCCTGCCAAACGATCGAGCTCAACGAAGCTGGATCCGTCGGCGGATATCTCGACGGCGACGTAATCGCCATTATCAAGATCCCTCAGGAACGCCAGCTGCAACGCGGCGCTGCCAGCATTTTCGAGGTCCATGGCGCGGACAATGCTCGCACCGCTGCCCTTCACCTCGAGCAGGCCACTGCCCACCCGCACTTGGCCCTTGTCGGCTTTGTTGTCGTCGCCGCTTTCGATCCACGGGCCGGCAAAGCTAGCCGTGCCTGAGTTTTCACTGTAAGACTTGGCGGTGAAGTCGTCCCGATAAGTACCGGCCTCGGTGACCGAACTCGACTCGACCGTGCCATTCAAAGTGAGGCGGAGACCTCGTTCCTCGAGCGCCACTTTCTGATCATTCGAGAGTGTCGCGCCGACAGCCTTGATAACCTTGAGTCGGTGCGTAACAGTTCCACCGACATCGTCGACTGCCGTCGTCAGGTCTTCGACGGACTGACCCTGCAAGATATAAGAGTGCAGCGACGCATCGTCCGAGTCGTTCGCCACGACAGGCCCGGAAGAAAGTGCGAGCATCAGGCCCGTGAGTGCGAATGTTAATGGTGTTTTCAATCTCATTTGATCTACTCCGCTCCGGCAACGGCGTTCGAATGCAACTCCGCCAATTTGGAAAACAATTTGAACAAGTTAGAGCGCCCGACAGTAGTACGGGAGTGGTGGTCTGTTAGGTCGGAGTGGGACGCGCGTCACATAATGAGTTGGTTAAATAATGAGCCTGCGAGCAGGAATCACGATCCACGACCTTGTCGTCGCCATCGGTTATCGATGCCGGTCTACGCGAGAACTGCCAGAAGCTGGTAGCTGACTGGACAGCGTGATCGCTCTCGCCACCAAACATTGGCTAGCCACGTCACGGCGGAAGCTGCCATTGGAAAGACTGCTTTCGGGACAGTAACTATTCAGGAAAAGAGTCGGTCAAGGGTCAGTTGCGGAAATATTACCTCAATTCAGACGACTGGCGGCTTCCAGGGGCAAAGCAGCCGGTCGAATCAGATCCGCGCCACTGGCTCAGTTCGGCCATAAGCGGCCGTCCCACGAGTAAGGGAAATTCAATCGGTGGAGCCACACCGTCGTGCTGTGCAAGAAAGGGGAGGGTAAATCAAGAGCCAGCCGATTATTATCTCTTCATGGCTAAACGACGCGGACGCCCGCCACATGACGACCTGCTTACGCCAGCCGAATGGCGCACGGTAAATGCCGTGCGTCACGGTCTGACAAACCAGCAGATAGCGGACCGTCGCGGCATCAGTCTGGACGCCGTCAAATACCATGTCGCAAATGCCATCGCGAAGCTTGGCGTCAGAAACCGCAAGGCACTGAAGTCATGGGCAGGTTCGCACAAAGACAGCTATCTGAATACTGAGGCAACCGTAATGAACGACGACGCGAAATACTTTGGTGTGGGCCAGATTTCTCGCTCCGTGGCCGATATTGCGGCAGCCGAATCCTGGTACAGGGACGTGCTGGGTCTTGATCACCTTTACACGTTTGGCGACTTGGCGTTTCTTGATTGCGGTGGCACGCGATTGATGTTGTCACAAGCCGAAGACAAGCCGGATAACGAGTCAATAATCTACCTTCGCGTACCAGACATCGATGCAGCCCACAAACGATTAACAGGCAACGGCGTTGAGTTCATTAATGCGCCGCACATGATCCACAAACATGACGATGGGGCCGAAGAATGGATGGCGTTCTTCAGTGACCCCGAAGGACGGCCTTTGGCGATCATGTCGGTAGTCGGTTCGACAGAAAGTTAGGCCGCTGACAATCGAAAGGTTCTATTCACACTGCGGGCCGACTGGCCGAAAAGTCAGTAGCGGAAATATTACCTCAAAACAGACGACCGGCGGCTTCCAGGCCCACACGAGCCGGACAAAATCTCTCCGGACCACCGGCTCAGTTCGGCCAATTCCGGGCGTTTGGAAGACGATATACTGCCGCTCGATGATCGAAGATACTGCTCAATGGCCGTCCGGCACAGTGAGAATCGTGTGGCATGGCCCCGAAGAACCTGTACTGCCACTAACAGGTGTGCATGGGTTGTGCTTTTGTCAGGATAAGGTACTCGTCTGCGATATTTCTGGTCGCGGCTTGACGATCCCATGCGGCCATATCGATGAAAGTGAAACAGCAGCCGACTGCTTGACCAGAGAAGCGTCAGAGGAAGCCTGTGTGGGGCTTGCCAACTTGAGGCTCCTCGGTTTTATTGAGGCAGACTATCGAGCCAATAATGATTTTGACGGCCGGTATCCCCTTCGATCAGTGCAGGCAATTTACCGGGCAGATGTGGCTGAAGTGCGTGAGTTTGATTCCCAGCATGAATCGATAAACAGACGTTTCGTGACGATTACAGAACTACCTGAAGTTCACCATGAGTGGAATGCTGTGCTTCAAGAAGCGCTAAAAGCTGCCATAGAGATGGACGGCCGGTAAGGGTCAACGGCGGAAATTATCACGCAATTTCAGTGAGCGACTGCTTTCACGCGCAAAGCAAACGTGGGCAACTGTCGCAGTGCGGCCAGGAGAGACCGTTGGAAGCAGCTCATCCAAACCCATTCTCGTCTACTGCGATGATCTATTGGTCAACATATCCTTCGTCCCACAGTCGCTCTGGATCATGGTTGCGTACATCGATTTGATATGTAGCCCATACTTTCAATGGAAAAAGTACGTTGAGCCAACCGGCGTGCACCTCGTTCCAATGATCATCGGGAACACCGCTGTGAGTTAGTTTTACATCGGTTCCGCCTTTTCCGTCCGGTTCCAATTCAAACCGGACTTCACCGCCGAAATAGCTAATTGCAAAGACCGAGGGTCTACGTCTGTCCAAGATTCGGCTTTGGTAAGCCATTCCGTTAATGAATTCGAAATGGATTACCTGGTCGATTTCGACAGCGGACTCGGCCCAGAATGCCGCTCGACCACTGTCGCTATCCAATATTGCAAAGACATCGTCTGGTGGCAACGACAGATGTATTCTCCAATGAATCGGGCCGCCGACAACGTCACCTCTCACAGACTTCCCTCCTCAACGATTCCCGATCGAAACAACGTCTCAAACACTGGCCTTGTATAATCGCCCCGAGTGCCTATTCGCTAATATTCGATGGCTAGAGAATCCTTGTGTAGCTCCCGGAAAAAAGGGCAGCTCTGGATCAATAGCCGAAATTATTGCGCGAATATAGTGACCGGCGGCTTCCAGCCGCATACCGGCCCTTCGTTACACTGCCTGGCTAACTTCGCCAATCGGCCAGACTTTGGGACCGAATCTCGTCGAATTAACTAATTGAGCTGCTCAGTGAAACCGACAACTAATCAATGCGCCAGCGACTGGACCCACATAACAATTCTTTCCAATACTAAATCCGAATCCGCGAAATCCCCCATCACTAAATGGAAGGTCGGGCAAGAACGGCGTGGTTGCCACAAGACTTTCTTCAGAAGGCGCGAACATTATTGAGTGCGTCCGTCTCCACGCGGCCGCGCGTAGTCGATCCTCTTCATGCTTTTGAAGCACCACTTCCCGCGCGGCAGATCGAATCAAGTCTTGCCACTCTGCGCTTGCGCGCCCGGTATCGGTCGGTAGGCTGATCGCATCGGTGACGAATCTCGGCTCTTCTGACGTAGCGTGATTAGTTGGCTCCACGCGCTTGGAATTGGCGCGACTTTCTGCTCTTTGCGTGTTGTTGGGCGGTGTTCGCTCTGATTGGGGGCTCCTCTTGGAAAGCGAAACTTCCAGAGCAACTTGGGGGGTGTCGTCATCTGGGCGCGGCAGCTCTATTTGAATCAGAAGCAAAAGCATAATATGTGCGACCAGCGACACAAGCAGCGCAATGCGCAATCGCGACCGCGGCGCGATTGGTCTACTGAAAAGCGACTCGAGATGTATTTCCACGCGTCTCCGGAGTCCTGGCAAGTCCCGACTTATGCTCCTTAGATGCTGTTCCTTTGTGTATGGTCGCCATAGCGCCGACAATTACGATTTCGGAAGTTTGACTATGATTTCGCGAACGTCTTCTTCGGGTAAACAGCCGCCATCATACCGCAGAATTCTCGACCGGTTGAAGTCGCAGCGGTAAACCAGCCGCTCGCTTTGCTTTCTGGTGACTGCTCGCTCTCGGCCACGAGCAGACGGTGGGCGATCTAGAGGTCCCGGCCGGTCCTTCTCAGTCCGCCCGCGGCTGTTCCCGGGTTTCGCGGAACATCAGGATCGCCTGCAGCGCAAACCCACCGGTCATCGCGACGAACACGCCGAGCGACGCGTCCGCGCTCATGCCGAAAGCGTCGGTGACGAATAGGATCGCGGCGATGGGCATGATCGTCCGGCCGCCCCAGCGCATCAGCCATGTGACGAGCCCTCGCTCGGGCAGAGTGAATGTGAATGCAACCAGTGAAAAGGCCGCGAGGTGTAGTTTCATTCCC
>JAOUNK010000440.1 GCA_029881015.1 Gammaproteobacteria bacterium
CAAGGCGCTACTCGGACCGCACGCTGACGAATTCGTCGAGCGCTACAAGTTCTACATACGGCCCGCAACGGACAACCGGCCGTACTACTTTCACTTTTTCAAATGGGCGACGCTTCCCGAAGTTTTCGCGCTGCGCCGGCTCGGTGGCGCAGGGCTGATCGAATGGGGCTACCTGATTCTGATCGCAACCTTGTTGCAGGCAGTTGTTGCGGGCATGGTGCTGATCCTGTTGCCGCTTTCCCGGGTCAAGCGTGACTGGCCGACCGGCACGGGGCCGCGCATGGGTGCCTACTTTCTGCTGCTCGGACTGGCGTTTCTGTTCATCGAAATGGCGTTCATCCAGACGTTCATCCTGTTCCTGAGCCATCCGTTGTATTCGGTTGCCGTTGTCTTGAGTGGTTTTCTCGTATTTGCCGGGCTCGGTAGCGCCTGGTCGGACAGCCTCGCCGCGAAACTCGAGAGTAGCGGTCGCTCGCCTGTTGCCATTGCCGTCTGCGGTATCGCGGTGCTTACGCTCATGTACGCGATCTTGCTACCCCCGATTTTTGAGCGCTGCATCGGTTATTCGGACTTTGTGAAAATAGTGATCTCGCTCGGGTTGATCGCGCCGCTCGGTATCGGGATGGGCATGCCATTTCCGCTGGGGCTCAAGCACGTCGCCGCAACCGCGCCCAATTTCATTCCCTGGGCTTGGGGCATCAACGGCTTTGCCTCAGTGGTAAGCGCAGTTCTTGCGACGCTGCTTGCCATCGAGTTCGGCTTTGTCTTCGTGATCTTTGTTGCCCTGGCTTTGTACGCCATCGCGGTACTTATTTTCGTATCGTCAACGGCAGCTACGAGGCCCAGCCTTCTTCACCGATGAGCGGCACGAAGCGAACGGGCAACAGGTCTTCTGTTCTGAATTCAGCTTCCCCAATCCTCGTCACTCTAACCAGTTGCTGGTACCAAGTGGTCTTGCCGACCGGAATAACCAGCCGCCCACCGATCTTGAGCTGGTATTGCAGTGCGTCAGGAACATCGGGGCCGCCAGCTGTAACGACAATGCCATCGAACGGAGCTTGCTCGGGCCAGCCCAGTGTTCCGTCGGCATGGCGCACATGCACGTTTGCGTAGCCCAGGTCGTCGAGAACCGTGCTCGCCATCGTCGCGAGCGCCTCAATGCGTTCTATCGTGTACACCTCGGCCGCGATCTCGGCAAGAACGGCTGCGGCATAACCGGAGCCCGTGCCAATCTCCAGGACTTTCTCTCCACCCTCCAGTGCCAGTGCTTCCGTCATGTAAGCAACGATATAAGGTTGCGAGATCGTCTGACCGTCCCCGATCGGCAGCGGCGCATCGTCGTATGCCCTTACACCTTGTCCCTGCGGCAGAAATCGCTCACGGGGGACCTTGCGCATTGCCTCCAGAACTTTCGGGGATCGCACACCACGCCCCGCAATCTGGCGTCGTACCATTCGCTCTCGCTGTCCCGGGTAGTCGGTCATATCCCCATTCCGCAGCCACTTCCAGAGTCCGCTATGAGCAGCATAGGTTGATAATGGCGGGCTGGGTATCAGGGCTTGCCGCTAGCCCTCAGAACCTAGAACTTGAGCGATTCGAGAGCGGCTGAAATCCGCTGGCGCACTGACTCCGCTTTCATTGGGAACGCGCCGAAGAAGTCCTCGCGAGTCAACCTGGGGTTCCTGTTGCGCACTTCTGCCGCCCAGCGTTGCGCATGCTCGTCGTTGCCGGCGAGAGACTGTGCGGCGGCCGCGATCATCGCGATCAGGGCATGCGCGCCAGGCGCACGTGCACCGCGCTCGGCCCATGCGGCCGCGGTCTGATCATCCCCGGCCGCGACATGCGTTAGGCCCCGCAACGCCAGCATTGCGTAATGCAGGGGATCGAGCGGACTCAGTTGCATCGCAAGGTCCACGTGCTGACGGGCCGGGACCGCGGTACCGCCCATGAACTCGGTCCACGCCTGCGCGTAGATTCCCTGCGCGTAGTTGGGGCTTAGCGAGGTCGCGCGTTCGAGCCAGGCGAGTGAGCGGTCGAGGTCATCTTCGAGCCAGTAGGTGCGGCCCATCGTAAAGTTGACGAACGGGTCCAGCGGGTCCATGTCGACGCCGCGCTGCGCGCAGTCGCGTGCCTGCCGGATGGTGCCGGCGATATCGTCGGTCTGGCGCAGGAAGGCCGTCTGGAAATGCACGAAAGACAGGCCCGCATGTGCCCGGGCGAACCCGGCATCCAGTTCGACGGCCCGGCTGAACAGCTCCGCCGCAAGCGCGTTGTCGCGCTGGTTGAACCCATAGATGTGCTGCAGCCCGAGATGATAGGCCGACCATGCATCCATGTTGTCGGGCGAGATGAGCCGTGCTCGGCCTGCCTCGTGCAGCGGAATCTGGAT
>JAOUNK010000117.1 GCA_029881015.1 Gammaproteobacteria bacterium
GGTGAAAGTTGATCAGGTCCTGCAGTTCGACGCTCATGCTTAATCTCGTGGCCAAATCGTGAACTTGTCGAGTTCCTCATCGAGACCTTGCTTGATGAGTTCGGGTGTATACAGCTGGTCCGGCTTACGCATGTCCTCGTAGCAGGGCACGTCCGGGTTCCTGTAGAGGATGCCAACAGGCAATTGCTCGCTCGTACCGACAATTTCGCGTGCGCCGACAAGGTCGGCGGGGTCGTGCTCGACCTGCTCCTTGTAGACACGAGACAGCGCTGGCGAAAGCTGGATGCCGTTCTCGTGCGTCAGCATCAGCAGGCTGGCCGGGTTCTGGATACAGGGCTCCCATCGGTTGTCCTGGAACTCAGGACAGCGCTGCAGGATGCGGATAAACGAGAAGCCCCGGTGTTTGAAGCCTTCGTGAATGATCTGGTATAGCACTTCCGGTATCCAGTCCGGCGCCTGGGCTACAAATGACAGGTTGGACATGCCAAGTGTCGCCTGCAGCGGATCGAAGGGCTGCAGAACCGTGCCTCGCGGGGACGTATTGCTGCGGGTTCCGATCGGCGAGGTGGGGGAGGCCTGGTTCTTGGTAAGACCGTAGATGTTGTTGTCGTGCATCATCACGGTCATATTCATGTTGTAGCGCGTCGCATGTACCCAGTGCGCGGTGCCTATACTCATGCAATCGCCATCGCCTGTGTTGACGAACACATTAAGATCCGGGCGCCGCATCTTGATTCCCTCGGCGATAGGCAGCGCACGTCCATGCAGACCGTGAAAACCGTAGGTGCCCATGTAGAACGGGAACCGGCTGGAGCAGCCGATACCCGAAACGAAGACAATTTTCTCGAGAGGCAACTGTTCCTCGCGGCAGACCCGCTGAACGGCCGCCAGTATGGCGTTGTCGCCGCAACCTGTACACCAACGCGGGGTACAGCCTGCATAGTCTTCGAGAGTGTGTTCGACGCGCGCCGACTCGCGCAGGAAGTCGTTTGCTTTAGTGCTCATTTGTCCAGCCTTTCGCGAATCGCGCGTTCTACTGTGCCGGGCTTGATCGGTTGTTCGCCTACTTCGCCCCAGCAATCGACGTCGACGAGGCACCTGGCCCTGAGAAGCCAGCCCAGGTTCGAGTAGCGCCGGTTCTCTTCGTCGATCAGCTCATCGTCCAGCGAGTCCGCCCAGTTGTTTTCCACCACGAGCACCTTGTCGAAACGGTGCAGGATTTCCTTAATGCCCGACGCCATTGGCTGCAGGAACTTGATATGCAAGGAGGAGACGCTGTGCCCGTCGGCCCTGACACGCTGTACGGCCTCTTCGATGGAGCCGCGCGTGCTGCCCCAGCCGACGACCAACAGCTCGCCCTTGTCGTCACCGAACACTTGCGGTGTCTTCAGTGTCTTCTGCAGCGCGGCAATCTTGAGGCTGCGGTGGCGCATTCCTTCCTTGTTAACCTTCAGGTTGTAGGCCACGCCACTCGTGCGGTCATGCGCAAGCCCGGTCAGCGTATGCATGCCGTTGGGTTGACCCGGTATGACACGCTGCCGTTGACCGCTGCGAGAATCCCAGTTGTAGGGCAGGTAGTCCGGATCGACCGGGCTTTGGTCGACCGGCGGTGCGAGCCATTCCTTACTGAGTTCAGGGCGCGGGAACGGCTGCTGTGCCGTTGCCAGGTTTGCGTCGCTCAGGAGCACGACCACCGTATTGAACGTCTCTGCGATCTTGCGCGCCGCGATTACGGAGTAGAAACAATCCTCGATGTCGCTGGCTGCCATGACCACTTTGGGTGCATCGCCATGGCTGCCGAAACAGGCGGTCAGGAGGTCTCCCTGTTCGGGTTTCGTCGGCTGGCCCGTGGACGGGCCGCCACGCTGAACGTCGATGACGACGAGCGGGATTTCCGCCATGACAGCGAGACCCAGTACTTCCTGCTTGAGCGAGTAGCCCGGTCCCGAGGTAATGGTGACGGCACACTTGCCGGCATAGGAAGAACCGACGGCAAATGCGGCCGCAGCTATCTCGTCCTCTGCCTGGTGCACCACACCGCCCACTTTCTCGAAGACGTCGCTGAGGTAATGCGATGCCGACGTTGCGGGCGTGATCGGGTACATTGCACAGACTTCCATGCCGGATGCCATGACGCCAAGCGCGAGAGACGTGTTGCCGTTGACGACAACATGCGGTTCGACGGTCGGCGTCGCCGGAATCTTGAACTTGATTCTGAGGTTCTTCTCCGCCCAGGCGAACCCGGCGTCGACCAGTTTCTGGTTCGATGCAATGACGAGATCGCCTTTCTTCCCGAAAATAAAGCGCACCTGTTCGTGTGCGGCATCCGTGCTGAGGCTGTAGATGCTGCATAGCAGGCCAAGCACGAACATGTTCTTGCCGCGACGGGGATCCCTGACGATCTTCAGGCACTCGGCCTGCATCGGTACCTCGTAGACGTCAAAACCCTGCGCGACCAGTTCGTCGAAAACTCTTGCGTAGGAGGCTGCAATACCGGGGTCATCGCTATGCCGCCACATGTCCTCCAGCAGGATCGCGCTGCCGGGTTTGAGCTGGTCGGCGCGGAGCCTGCCCAGGAGCACCTGTTCGTTGAACGCGATGGTCAGGTCGGTTTCGTCGCCGCCATTGGTCAGGCGGCGGCTGGCTACCCTGATGCGATTGCCGCTGGCGCCCTCGACGCTGCGCGCCGGTGGCTGAATTTCCGCGGGTATGATCTCGGTGGTCCAGATACCGTAACCAAGGCGGGCGGCGATCGCGCCAAACGATTGCCCGCATTTCTGGGCCCCTTCGCCCGAGTCGCTCAGGATCTCGACGATGTGTTCGTCGATCTCAATGGCCGGCTTCCCGACTGGCGTTGTGGTGCGTCTTTTCTTCGCTACTGCCATCGTGTGTGTCCTATGCGACGCGGATGCGTACGTGGGATTTTTCGTTGGGGTCGATGCCGAAGATCGTGTCAGTCCGCTCTGTCGGCGTGTCGTAGATGTGGTCGGAATCGCGAATGCCGAGGTAGGCTTTCATACTGCGCGCGGCCTGGCGCCCCGTGCCCATCGCCAGGATGACCGTTGCCGCGCCGGTAACAATGTCGCCACCCGCGTAAACACCGGCCATGGAGGTCGCCAAACGCTCGTCAGTCTCGATATAGCCCCATTTGTTGAGCGCGATCTTCGAGGTCTGACCGATAATCGGGTTTGCGTTCGTACCGATCGCGTAAACGACGGTATCCACGGCGAACTCGTACTCGCTGCCTTCGATGGGTACGGGCCGGCGGCGCCCCGAATCATCGGGTTCGCCGAGTTCCATGCGCTGGCAGCGCAACGCCCTGACATTGCCTTCGCCGTCATCGAGAATTTCGATGGGCGCGGTCAGCCATTCGAAGCGCACGCCTTCTTCCTCGGCATGTTCGACTTCTTCCACGCGGGCAGGACTCTCTTTGCGCGTGCGACGATAGAGGCAATACACTTCTTCCGCGCCGGCGCGCAGGGAGACCCTGAGCGCATCCATTGCGGTATTGCCGGAGCCGATGACAGCCACGCGCTTGCCGAGGCCGAGGGGTGTGTCGTTGGCAGGGAAGTCCGTCGCGCCCATCAGGTTGCAGCGCGTAAGCAGCTCGTTGGCGGACAGGACGCCATTAAGCGATTCGCCGTCTATGCCCATGAAACTCGGGTACCCGGCACCCGTGCCGATAAAGACGGCGTCGAAGCCGAGTTCGTCGAGCATCTGCTCGATGGTGAACAGGCGCCCGACCAGCGTATTGCACTTGATCTTCACGCCCAGCGCCTTGAGGTTCTCAAGCTCGGCATCGAGAATGTCGTTGGGGAGACGGAACTCGGGGATGCCGTACCGCAACACGCCACCCGCCTCGTGCAGCGCCTCGAAGATCGTGACCTCGCATCCGGCCTTGGCCATGTCCGCGGCACAGGCCATACCGGCCGGGCCCGAGCCGACGATACCGATGCGGAAGCCGTTGGGCTCGATGTAAGGTACATTCCGCCACCCGGCCTCGATGGCCTGGTCACCGACCCAGCGTTCGAGGCGGCCGATGGCCACAGGCTCGTATTTCGCGCCGACGGGGCAAACGCCTTCGCACTGGTCTTCCTGGGGGCACACACGCCCGCAGATGGCCGGAAGCAGCGTCGATTCCGTGAGAATGTCGTAGGCGCCGCGATAGTCCTTGTCGCAAATCTTCTGGATGAAGCCGGGAATGTCGATGGCAACGGGACACGCAGCCACGCATTTCGGATTGGGACACATCAGGCACCGTTCGCATTCGAGCAGCGCGGCGTCCAGCCCGAAGCCGAGTGCGACTTCGTCAAAATTATGGGTGCGCTCGACGGGGTCCTGGACCGGCATCTCGGCACGGTCCTTCGGAATATTTCGTATCGTCTTCTTAGCCACTTACACAGTCGCCTTTTGCCAGTTGTCCGTAGCCTGTTGCTCATCACGGCGAAACCGCTTCAGACGCCGCATGAGATCGTCGAAATCGACCTTGTGTGCATCGAACTCGGGCCCGTCGACGCAGGCGAACTTGATGTCGTTGCCGATGGTCACGCGGCACCCACCGCACATGCCGGTGCCGTCGACCATGATGGGATTCATGCTCACGATGGTCTCTATGCCGAGAGGGCGGGTCGTCTCGGCGCAGGCCTGCATCATGACCGGCGGGCCAATCGCGATAACCCGTTCGGTGTCTGGATGTTGTGCCAGGGCCTTCTCGAGACCAGCCGTGACGCGACCCTGCATCCCGGCCGAGCCATCGTCCGTGCAGATAATCAGCTCATCACAGTATTTCTCGAACTCGTCCTGCCAGAAGACAAGATCGCTGTTGCGAAAACCGACCACGCCAACGACGTAGGCACCCGCTTCCTTGAAGGCGCGTAATTGCGGGTAGATAGGCGCGACGCCAAGGCCGCCGCCGACGCAGATAACCTTGCGGGCGTCGAGTTCGCTCGGGTATCCCATGGGGCCGACCAGTGCGTGCAGGTACGTGCCGGCACGGCATTGCTGCTGCATTTCCCGGGTCGATTTGCCAACCGCCTGGATAACCAGCGTGATCGTACCCCTGGCGCAATCGAAATCGGCAATGGTGAGCGGAATGCGTTCACCGTGGTCGTGCAGGATCACGATGACAAACTGGCCCGGTTTCGCGGCTTTTGCGAGCAACGGTGCGTTCACCTCGAGCAGGAAAGTGACGTCCGAGAAGTCTTCGCGGCGCTTGATGAGGAAGCCTCGCTCGTCATCCGAGAAGGCCGGGGTTCGGCATGCGCGCTCGTGTTTCGGGCCTCGACGCGCTTCTTCGATTTCTTCGCGCAGCTCCAGAACAACCGCGTCACGTGCCGCAATTGCTGCGTCGAGATCCTGAGTGTGCAGGGATCGGCGCAGGTCGTAACCCAGGGTATCGCGGAGGAGGCGAGGTACAGCCACCTTGACCCACCAGGTCTTGTTACGCTGGAACAGGTATTTCGTGTCAGCCATCGTGTACCTTTCCTTATTGCTTTTGTACCTTTCGCACGGTGCGCTTCTGGCCCGATGCTGCCAATACGCGTATGCCTTGGTTGGCTTAGGTGCTTGTCACGATAGACAGCAATCCGGCGACGCCCTATTTTTCGCCCACAGGCGTTTGACCGGCGGGTTCACGCATCCCCCGACGGCGCAAGATGCTGTAGAATCGCGCCTCGACACCCGAATTAACCCCACTACCAGAGGCTATCGTGAGCAACGCAGAACAACTCCAGAAGATCAAGAACGCACCCGGATTCATCGCTGCACTGGACCAGAGTGGCGGCAGCACACCAAAGGCATTGGGTCTTTATGGCGTGACGCCGGACGCCTGGTCGAACGATGAAGAAATGTTCGACGTCGTACACGCGATGCGGACTCGCATTATGACCAGCCCGTCCTTCGGCGGAGATCGTATTCTCGGTGCGATCCTTTTCGAGAATACGATGGATCGCGAGGTCGAGGGCCAGTCGACCGCCGCTTACCTCTGGAAAGTCAAAAACGTCGTCCCTTTCCTGAAGGTGGACAAGGGCCTTGACGACGTCGTGGATGGTGCGCAGCTCATGAAGCCGATGCCGGATCTCGATGCGCTGCTCGAGAAGGCCCGCGCGGCTGGAATTTTCGGTACCAAGATGCGTTCCGTCATCAAGGAGGCGAATGCAGCGGGAATCAAGGCTGTTGTCGCGCAGCAGTTCGACGTCGGTCGCCGTATCGTGGCAGCCGGCCTGGTGCCGATCATCGAGCCGGAAGTCGATATCCACTGTCCGGACAAGGCAGCGGCAGAGGACATCCTGCACGCCGAGATCAGGGCGCATCTCGATGGCCTGGGTGACGACGAGATCGTCATGCTCAAGCTGACGCTGCCGGAGAAGGACAACCTGTATGCCGATTTCGTCGCGCATCCGAACGTGGCGCGCGTCGTTGCCCTGTCAGGCGGCTATTCCCGCGATGAGGCGAATGCCCGCCTGGCGCGCCAGAACGGCATGGTCGCGAGCTTTTCGCGGGCCCTGTCCGAGGGCCTCAGTGCACAGCAGTCTGAGGAGGAATTCGACGCAACGCTGGACGCCTCTATTGCCAGTATCGCGGCAGCATCCGCAACCTGACAGGCCCTGCAATCGCAGGTCTGTGCGGAGAAGGGGCCTCGAGGCCCCTTTTTCGTGGTTGGCCGAAAAGGCTGGCAATAGTGTATCTTCCCTATTTTGGTCAGCCGCAAATAGGCCGAAAATACCGAAATACTATTAACCGCGGTGAGCGTTCCTATGACCGAAAAAGAAGCAGGCAAGGTAGATACTGTAGTCGAAATGGCCAAGCCGGCCTCCCAACAGAAGATCGACACTTCGTCACCGTCTCATATATTCAACGAGATGCGGCACAGCCCCGAACAGATCAAGGATCTGTTTCGCAACGGCAAGTACCCCTACAAGACGAGGATCCGCAAGGCTTCCTACGAGAAGCACAAGGAGGAGCTGCAAGTCGAGCTGCTGAAGGTGCAGAGCTGGGTCAAGGAGACGGGCCAGCGTATGGTCATCCTGTTCGAAGGGCGTGACGCGGCGGGCAAGGGTGGCACGATCAAGCGCTTCATGGAGCATCTGAACCCCCGCGCTTCGCGCGTCGTGGCACTGGAAAAACCGACAGACCACGAGAAGGGTGAATGGTACTTCCAGCGCTATATCAAGCACCTGCCGACGGCAGGCGAAATGGTGTTCTTCGACCGCTCCTGGTACAACCGCGCGGGCGTCGAAAGAGTCATGGGGTTTTGCGATTCGCTCGAATACCTCGAGTTCATGCGCCAGGTGCCCGATCTCGAACGCATGCTCGTACGCTCCGGAATCCGCCTTTTCAAGTACTGGTTCTCGGTGACCCACGAGGAGCAGGAGCGGCGCTTCAATTCACGCCTCGGCGATCCGCTCAAGCAGTGGAAACTGAGCCCCATCGATCGGGAGTCGCAGGGCAAGTGGGATGAATACACCGAGGCCAAGGAAGCCATGTTCTTTTATACCGATACGGCTGACGCGCCCTGGACGATCGTGAAGTCCGACGACAAGAAGCGGGCTCGTCTCAATTGCATGCAGCACTTCCTGTCCAAGCTCGACTACCCGGGCAAGAACGAGCACGTGGTCCGCGGGCCCGACCCCCTGATCGTAGGGTCATCCTCGCAAGTCATTGAAAAAGACCGTCATCTCTGGGGTTAAGCGGCAAACCGACTATCCCTCGTTGTATTGGCGCGGGCCAGCGGCGATAATCGCCGCCGGTCCGCGTCGGCTTTCCCGCGACGGTCAGCCGTGAACTCCGCCAGGCCCGGAAGGGAGCAACGGTAGCGGTGATGCCGGGTGCCGGGAAGAGGCTGGCGCGGGCCACTTTACGTTACACTTGTCCGTCCGGAATCAGCCCCACAGGCAGCCGATCTTCTATGAGTTACCTCGTCCTGGCCCGCAAATGGCGGCCCAAAGACTTCGCGGATACCGTTGGCCAGGAGCACGTACTCCAGGCCCTGACCAATGCCCTGGATTCCGGCCGCTTACACCATGCCTATCTGTTTACCGGTACGCGTGGCGTGGGCAAGACGACCATCGCACGTATCCTCGCGAAGGCGCTCAACTGCGAGACGGGGGTCACGTCGGCACCCTGCGGCAAGTGCAGTGCCTGCCTGGAAATCGATGAGGGCCGCTTTGTCGACCTGATTGAAGTGGATGCGGCGTCGAATACCAAGGTCGATGACACGCGCGACCTCCTGGACAATGTCCAGTACGCGCCGGCGCGGGGGCGCTACAAGGTGTACCTCATCGACGAAGTGCACATGCTGTCGAAGAGTTCGTTCAATGCGTTATTGAAGACGCTCGAAGAGCCGCCACCGCATGTGAAGTTCCTGCTCGCGACGACAGACCCGCAAAAACTGCCCGTGACCGTCCTGTCGCGGTGCCTGCAGTTCAACCTCAAACGCATGACGCCGCGGCTGATCTCGGATCGCCTGGCACACATCTGCGAGGCCGAGTCCATCGAGGCGGAAACCAATGCACTGGCGACCATCGCCCGAGCTGCCGATGGCAGTATGCGCGATGCGCTGAGCCTGCTCGACCAGGCAATTGCGTATTGCGGCGGCAAGATCGAAGAGCCTCTGGTTGCGACGATGCTTGGCACGATCGATCGGGACCACGTGGTACGATTACTGCGCCTCCTCGCCGCCAATGACGCGAAGGGAATCATCGATGCCATTCGCGAGATCGACGAGCAGTTTCCCAACTACTCGCGGTTGCTGGAGGACCTCGCGAGGGACCTGCAGCGGATTGCCGTCTACCAGGTCGTCGGCACGTGTGACAGCGAGGACGACCTGAGCGAGCAGGAGTACGCGGAGCTGTCCGAGGCATTGCCGACAGCGGATGTGCAGCTGTTCTATCAGGTGGCCATCCTGGGCCGGCGCGACCTGCAACTGGCACCGGACCCGCGCAGCGGGGCAGAGATGACCCTGTTGCGCATGCTCGCGTTCAGGCCGGCCGCAGCGGCCGAGGGCGGGACCGCGTCTGGCGGTAGTACGGCGCGCGGTTCTCGGGCCGACAAGCGCCCGGAGTCCAGGACGCGCACAGCCGCGGCGAGCGGAGCCGCAGCGGCCGTGTCGACACACACGTGGGTCG
>JAOUNK010000118.1 GCA_029881015.1 Gammaproteobacteria bacterium
CCCTCCGCGCACAACTGTTCGATCATTTGCACACAGCGTTCCGCAGGCAGGGCCAGGATCAGCACATCGACCGGATCGTTCGCCAGCGCTGCAACATCGGGCACGCAGCGGATGCCGGAGAACTCCTCGACACCGGGTTTGACCACCAGCAACCCGTCCCCTGCCAGCGCAGACTGGCGCAGGTTTTCCAGTATCAGGCTGCCAACGCTGCCGGCTTTCGCAGAGACACCCGCCACTGCGATGCGGCGTGGATTCAGGAAACTGTCGTCCTGCAATGGTACCGGGCAGGGCTCGACAGGCGTTTCTTCCGAGCGCAGGCCGACGCCATCAAGTGCGACAATCGCTCCATTGCTGTCAACGACCAGCGGATTTATTTCGACCAGCCCGAGTCTTTCCCGGGCCATCAATTCATCCAGCTTCCACAGCTTCCTGAGAAAACCGAGCAGGTTTTCGGCATCGACGAGAGCCGCCGTCTGACGTGTCTTACCGAGCAGGATCTTGCCCAGCCAATGCCCCTCTAGCTCTGCGAAGGCTTCTTCGGGCGTATACGCCGATACGGGCCATACGAGCAGGGACTGTTTGAGTTCCCGCGCCCAGTCCTCGGTTAATAAACCGCCGAAACCGAGACTGATGATGTCCCCGGAGCGGCTGTCCCTTTTCAGACTGACGAAGATCTCGCTCGGCGCATTCCCGGCACGCCGAACCTCGACTTGTTCTACGATCAGCGTTCCGATCCAGTCAAACTGCTCGCCGACGCGCGTGGACATGCTCCCGTGCGTTTCCCTGGCAAAGTCGGTATCGAAATCACAAAACGCCAACGCGCCATGCTCCGACTTGTGCCACAGGTCCCGGGCCATTCCCTTGATGACAACAGGGTCGCCGCTGGCAAAGGGCGCATCAGCTATTTTGCGGTCATCGGTGACAAGGAAATGCCTTGGCGTCTTGATGCCAACGCGGGACAGCAATTCGTAGATCTCGAATTCCGGGATGAATGCGCTGGTCATCTGGAGAAAGCCGCGGCATCGCTTTACGAGCGCGTATAGGTACCCACGAGGCGGTTCATCGCAATGACGTTCGGTTCGACCTTCGCGAGGAGCTCCCACATCGTTAGCCCCGGCTCGAGTTCAGGGTCATCATCCAGCGCCAGCAGCCAGAAGAAGTAGTGATGTGCGCCGTGTCCCACAGGTGGCATGGGCCCGCCGTAGCCTCGCTTGTCAAAATCGTTACTGCCCTGAAGGTAGTCGCCGACACCTTCAGGGAGCTCGACGACAGATCCCGGGATACCGTACAACACCCAGTGCACGAACCCGTAGGTGCCCGGCTTCACCAGCGGTGCATCCGGATCGTGACAGATCAGGGCGAAGGACTTCGTTTCGTCCGGCTGGTCGCGCCACGACAATGCTGGAGAGACATCCTCACCCTCACCAGTGTGTTTTGCCGGAATCGGTCCGCCTCGATGGAAAGCCGAGCTGGTCAACGTCATGTCGGAAAGTGCAAAGCCCATGATGCTTACTCCCTGAAAGTAACCGAATGCTTGCATCTTCGTATATGCCTCTGCCGCTCGATTGGCAATACGCTATGACCGTAACGACTGCCGGCCTGCCCACCCAGGTAATGAAAGGGATCAGAGCACAATTCTCGATTCGGAGAGATGTACTCTGATCCCCTTACCTCACCGGAGGTTGCTAAAGTAGCAGCTATGTATCGGGCTTTGTTTTCTGTTCTGGGCTGCGTGGCTTTGCTGCCGTGCATTGTGGCTGCCGAGGAGGTGGTCCTCGAGGGCCGTGCCGGTAAGGTCACCTCCGACAGCTGGATGATCGCGGGGTTGGAGTCCCGGTTCGAGCTGACGGCGACCGGCGTGCTCGGCGAGGTTCGCATGGCCCGCATCACGCTGCGGGAATCCGGTCAGAGCTTCGACGATGTCCGGGTGGCGTGCACCGACATTGTTCTGACGACACGCGGTGCGGCCTGCGACGACGCGACCTTTACAGCGACGATCCCCGGTGTTGGACGGCAGAGCATGCAGGGCACCTTTTCCTGGGACAAGCCGACCGGGGACACGAATATCGAGCTGCACGACGTCGCCATCGCCGGGAGCAGAATGCGATTCAGTATTCTCGCGAGCGACAGCGGCATAGAGGCCAGCTACTCCGGAACGTCGCTCAACCTCGAAGGGCTCCTGCAGCTGGCCGCCAAGTTTACCGATGCTGTGGCCGGTTATTCCGGCAGCGGGCAAACGGACCTTGCCGGCTGGCTCAGGGCGCCGGCCGACGGGCCGCTGCGCGTAGTGGCTACCGCGGACCTCGATGGCGCCTCGCTGGCCAACGACGCCGGCACGGTCGCTGCCGCGGATATCACGGGGCGGCTCGAAGTCGATATTGCGGTGCATCCGGACTCGACATCCTTCGACCTCGGCATTGACACCGAGCAGGGTGAAGCCTACGTCGAACCCGTGTACGGCAACTTCTCTGAACACGCACTTCACCTTCGGGCCGACGACGTACGCACGACCGACTTCACCGTATTTGAGGTCGGCCAGTTCGTGCTACGACAGGCAAGCTTGCTGGATGCCGGCGGCTCGGCGCGGTTGGCCTTCCCGAAAGTGCCGGACGCGCCGGCAAGCATAACGGCAGACCTGACGTTGCGTGACTCGTCGCTGGCCACTCTCTACACGAGTCTCGTGCAGGTGCAACTGGCGGGCACGATCCTCGGCGCACTGGACACCGATGGCCGCATTTCCGGCACCGTCCAGATCGCCGACAACGACCTGGGCGCCGCTCTCCTCGAACTCGACAATGTCATCCTGGATGATCAGGGCGGTCGCTTCGCGGTCTATGGCCTCAACGGCGTCATCGACTGGCGTGCGGATCAGGTGGGAACGCCGGGCACAAGCCGGCTGTCCTGGGAAAGCGGCACGGCGTACGGCCTGATCGTCGGCGGCGGCGACGTGCAGCTGCAGCTCGGGAACAGCGACATAGAGCTGCTGCAGCCCTTGCGACTACCCACCATGGGCGGCGCATTGCGGATCAACCAGTTGGCCCTGCACAGCTTCGGGAGCGACGATGCCACCGGCCGCCTCGACGCCGAGCTCGAGCCTGTGCAGCTCGGCCAGCTCACCGGTGCTTTGGGTTGGCCCGCGTTCTCGGGCACGCTGTCGGGACGCCTGCCGCTGCTGCAGCTTTCTGAGAATACGGTCACGGTCGGCGGTGACCTGAGTGCGCGGTTTTTCGACGGCACGATGACGGTGTCGAACCTGCGCATCGAGCAGCCGTTCGGCCGTGTGCCGCGGCTCAACGCCGACCTGGCCTTTCGTGACCTCGACCTGCAGCCGGTCACCGAGACGTTTTCTTTCGGTTACATTCAGGGGCGGTTAAGCGGCGACGTGACAGGCTTGACCCTCGTGAACTGGCGCCCGGTGGCCATGGACATGAGATTCTATACACCACCCGACGATCGCTCGCGGCACCGCATCAGCCAGCGCGCCGTAGAGAATCTCGCCAGCGTCGGTGGCGGCGGCGCCACGGCGGCACTGTCGACCGGTTTTCTCCGGTTCTTCGAGGTTTTCGCCTATGATCGTATCGGCCTGCGCTGCCGCCTGCGCGACAACGTTTGTACAATGAGCGGGGTCGGGCCGGCGAAGTCAGGCCCGCAGGGAACCGGTTATTACATCGTCAAGGGCCGGGGCGTGCCCAGGATCGATGTCGTGGGGTTTCGCGAGACAGTGAGCTGGCCCAGACTGGTGCAGCAGCTTGCCGCGATTACCCGCAGCAGTGCGCCGATCGTCAACTGACGTCAGCGCCAGTGTCGCTTTAAAGGAGATTGTCAGCCATGCGCAAGATAGCCATCAGTCTGTCGGTGTTAATAACGGTGTTTGTCGTGGCCTGCGTCACGATCAACGTGTACTTTCCGGAAGCCGCCGCCGTCGAGGCCGCGGATCGCATCATCGACAAGGTGCGGGGCGAAGAGTCGGGCGAACCAACGACCCGGCTGCGTCCCGACGACAGCGACCGTTCGAACTTCGCCTATGCACTAGCGAGCGGTCTCGGCCAGTTTCTGATCGGCGAGGCCAATGCGCAGGAACCGGTCGACTTCGACAAACCGTCGGCCGAGAAAGCTGCGCTCGAGAACTCGCTGGCCGCACGCTTCCCCGCGCTGCGCGTGTACCTCGACTCCGGCGCAATCGGCCTGACCGACTCCGGCTTGCTGGAAATTCGCGACCGCAATCTCGTGCCTCTGAAAGACCGCAATACCGTCGTACAGCTGGTTGCTGCGCAGAACAACGACTGGAATGCGCTGTATGCCGAGATCGCCCGGCTCAACAACCACCCCGAATGGCAGGACAGCATTCGGCGCACGTTCGCCGAGCGCTGGGTCGCGAAAGCGGATAAGGGCTGGTACTACCGCGAAGGTGGTGTCTGGAAGCAAAAGTAGCGCGTCAATTATTTTTTGAAATCTGTGGGTCCCGAATACTCACGCAGCCTAGCGCAAATAGTAGTGGTGCAGTGTGCCTATCGTTTAATCGTCCTGTGCTCCGCAAAAATTACTGAACCCGCTCAGATTCGCCGTTATTCTTGTCGAATTGATGGTTTAGTCTGGACTAAGAACAAGAAATGCAGAGACTGGATCTGGTAGCAATCGACCGGTTGCGAAGCGCCGCAGTGAATTTCTTTCGAACGCTGGCACCGTGAGGGTTTTCGGTTGTTCTGGCGGCTTAAGTCGAAACCCGGAAGACCCGTTGTACCGCCCGAAGTTCAGCAACTGATTCGCCGAATGGCCTTGGACAATCCGACCTGGGGAGAGGAAAGAATTGCCCACGAGCTTCTCCTCAAGCTGGGCCTGCGTCTATCACCACGTACGGTTCGCAAGTACATGCCTGAGAGACCTTCAGATGGTCCGAATGGCGGCCGAGCTGATCAGCGCTGGGCCACGTTTGTGAGAAACCACGCCGAAGCGATCGTAGCCTGCGATTTTTTCGCTGCCGGGACCGCAAGTTTGGGAGTGACTTGGATCGCTCGGTCAAGCGCCTCGGCCTCAGAGTACTGAAGACACCGGTGCGTACACCGGTGGCCAATGCGGTCTGCGAGCGAACGATCGGCACAATCCGTCGGGAGTGTCTGGATTACCTGATTCCCATGACCGGCAACCATCTTCGCAGCGTTCTTCGGAAGTGGGTAACTCACTTCAATGCGGCGCGGCCGCACAGTTCATTGGGGCCGGGCATACCAGATCCGCCTGAGGGTCTCCCGGTGCCCTCGCAGGAGCATCGTCATCGAATATCACCTCGTCATCGCGTTGCTTGCCGCTCGATACTGGGCGGGCTGCCTGAGATTATTGCCGACTACAGGTCGGAGGTCGAATCCTTCCCTCTCCGCCAGATTCTTGCTATTAACCATACACACATTCCTATTAGTCGAAATGAGGGAATGGATGACCGAGGCGACCTATGAGTATGGATCGGGCAATCGAGCGCAGGTACTGGACCTTACGGCGCGTCTTAATGGTGGCGCTGATTATTGCCGTTGCCGTTGCGCTTATCTGGCTCAGTATCGGCGTCGGCACTACCAAGAGTTATCGCGTATCCAGAGCAAATCTCGTGATAGCGACGGTGACGTCGGGGCAATTTCAAGACGACCTCACTGTTCTGGCGACCGTCGAGCCGGCTGAATCGGTCGTCGTCAACATTATGCAGGGCGGTACCGTCGACGAGATATTTTTCGAAGAAGGCGCGATTGTCGAGGCTGGCGATCCGTTAGTACGCTTCAATAATCCGTCATTTGAGCTGGCCGTGCTGCAACAGGAAGGCACGATATCTGAGCAGATCAATCTCAACAGCGAAACCCGTCTACGTCTCGACCAATCGTTGCGCGATCTCAGGAATCAGCTGACGGATATCGATTACGAAATCGATTCAATCAAACGCGACATCGAGCGACGCAAGCCGCTGCTTGACGACGGGCACATCAGTACTGACGAAATGGATCGACTGCTGAGTGACCTCGACTACCAGCAGGAGCGCCGCAGTCGGACGCTTGAGGACATCGCCGCAGAGGAATCAGTCTACGACCAGAAGATTGCACAGCTGGACGAAAACGACAAGCGCGCCGAATTACACTTGCAAATTGTCAGGGAAAGCCTTCGCGATCTGACGGTACGCGCACCGATCAGTGGCCAGCTGATCGACATGGACGTAACGATCGGCGAGCGCGCTGAGACCAATACCAGTCTTGGTCGAATAGATAATACGGACGAATACATTCTGATGGCGCAGGTCGATGAGTTCTACATCGGCCGAGTAGCCGTAGGTCAGGATGTATCCTTTAACGTCAATGATCAGAGGTACAGTGGTCATATTGATAAGGTGTTTCCGCAGGTAACGAATGGCACGTTCGAGGTCCGTATTGCGCTCGATGGCGCACATCCAGCGGGTCTGCGTCGCGGCGCGAGCCTACAGGTCACGCTGGTACTGGGCGCGAGCAGCGAGTCGTTGCTGCTAGAAAACGGGAGTTTTCACCGCGATACCGGCGGTCGCTGGGCTTTCGTACTTGATCCGTCGGGGGAGATTGCGTCACCCCGCGATATCCGGTTGGGTCGACGCAACGACAAGGTCAGCGAGGTACTGGAAGGATTGGCCGAAGGTGACCGGGTGGTGACCTCCAGCTATGCGGGCATTACTGACATGGAACGACTCATCATTTCCGACTGACTCAAAATTCTTACCGCCTGAGAGCGTGTGCATGTTGCAGCTAGTTGACCTGACCAAACGGTTTGTTACCGACGAGATGGAAACCACCGCACTGAATGCCATCAATCTGGAAATTTCAGATGGCGAATTTGTCGCGGTCATGGGGCCATCTGGCTGCGGCAAGACGACCTTACTGAATGTAATCGGAATGCTGAACTCGCCGGATGAGGGTCAGTACCTTTTCGAAGGAATCGACATTGCAAAGTACACTGAGACTCAACTGACCCTGCTCAGGCGTCAGCGTCTCGGCTTTATCTTCCAAACCTTTAACCTGATCGACGAACTGACTGTCTCTGAAAACGTCGAGCTGGCCCTGCTGTACCAGGGGGCTGATCGCAAGTCCAGGCGCGATAAAGTGGCGGCAGTTTTAAATCGCGTCGATATCTCGGGGCGCAGCAGGCACTTTCCGCAGCAGCTCTCGGGTGGCCAGCAACAGCGAGTCGCGATTGCGCGAGCGTTGGTTGGCGGACCGAAGCTGATCCTCGCCGACGAACCGACCGGAAACCTGGACAGCCAGAACGGTGAAGAAGTCATGGCGCTAATCAAGGAACTGAATGCTGGTGGCACAACGGTGCTGATGGTTACTCATTCCGACCGCGATGCAGCTCACGCGAATCGGATCGTCCGCATGCTTGATGGCCGCATTTCCGCGAGCGAAGGCGGTGTTTAGGAGCTACCTGCTGACCGCCTGGCGTACGATGCGCCGCGACAGAGCATTTACAGCGATCAGTATCCTGGGACTCGCGGTTGGTCTTGCCTGTTGCATTCTGATGTTGCTGTACGCGCAGCACGAATTGAACTACGACACGCATTACGCGAACTCGGATCGCCTGTATCAAGTATACATGGCAGGCGGTGAGGCGGGTCGGGGAACTTATGTCCAGTATTCAATCGTCAAGGCGTTGCAGATCGGCGATGCTGAAGACGTCGTCAGGGCGGCCGGATACAACGGCAGCGCAGGAGAAACCTCCCTTTATTTCTCGCACAACGACGTACAGTACAGCGAGAGCTACATGGCTGTCAGTAGCGATTTCTTCGATCTGTTGGACCGCGAATTTATCGACGGACAGCCGGCCGTGGCATTGACAGAGCCTGGCGGCGTAGTGCTTGCCGCATCGCTCGCAACGCAGCTTTTTGGATCCGATCGAGCGGTCGGCAGGACACTCATCGCCAAGAATGGCACCTTGCTGACAGTTACGGCGGTAGTCGCCGATGCACCTGAGAACAGTCATTTACAGGTGCGCATGATCCTGAATTTCACCACGTCGAATGTCGTCCGATTCGGGGATACTTCTCGTGACCCTGACTTGCGGTGGGTTGATGGCGCAATTCTGGAGGTTGCCCCGTCAGCCAATCTTACAGATATTACATTTCGGTTGAACGAGGCATATCGGGCATTGCCGATATACCCAAGATTAGAGAGCCGCAATCAATGGGTCTCCATGAGGACCCTACCCGACATCCATCTGGACCAAATCGCAATCCAGATCCTTGACCCGGAAGGTCAGGCTACGCTGACACTAAGCAATCGTGACATGGTTGTGATTTCCGGCGCATTGTCCCTACTTGTACTGGCAATAGGCATAATCAATTTCGTCAATATGATGATTGCTCGTGCCTCACAACGGCAACGCGAGATTTCAACGCGTAAAGCGCTTGGTGCGACGCGCGATCAACTATTCGTACAATATCTGAGCGAGGCATTTCTAATTTCGTCGATCGCGGTGCTTGCCGCGCTGCCGCTGACGTTCTTGGCATTGCCAGGTTTTAATGTGCTCGTCGATCGTTCGTTGTCGATAGTGTCATTGATCGAACCGGGCATGTTCGCCTTGGTGGTTGCGTTGAATGTGCTTGTCGGTTTGGCAGCGGGCACGCTTCCGGCTCTTGCGTTGTCGCGGCTGCCACCGGTGGCGTCGCAGTTAACACCGAAGGGCGGTGGCCGATTGCGGCAGGGGCTCGTTTTGGGGCAATTCTTCATCGCCAGCCTGCTGATCGTTCTCGCATTAACGGCGCGTGGACAGGTCGGCCTGATGCGCAATCTGGACTTTGGCTACGATCACCACATTTTCGATGGCACGATGGAATTGACGTCGTTCAACGCATGGTCGCTCCGTTCCGAAGGACGGGGAGTTGCAAGGCACGCGTGGAATCGGCTTGCGACAACCTTGCAACGCGAGTTGGCCAGGCAAACCGCCATCGAAACCGCGTCGGTAGCTACCGATTCTTTCTTGATCGCACCGGGTGGGCCGACGGAAATGACTCTCGTTGGCGGCGTCAAGGAACATTACGTCGAGATTGGCGCAATGACAGCGGTTGACGCGAATTTTCTGGATGTGTACCGGTTACCGTTAGTCGCAGGCAGAAACTTTGAGT
>JAOUNK010000119.1 GCA_029881015.1 Gammaproteobacteria bacterium
GAACCCGACCTGCGGCAGGGCGACACATAAAAACAGGAGAGCCAGCGCGGATCGAATCATGAGACTATTCTTATCATGAATCTTCTGCTGAGCACATTGGCGCTCCTGCTCGGGCCGCTCATCTACACGCTTGCCGGCCGCAGTCGTGCAAGCAGGCACGCCCTTGACGCCTTCATCCTGGTCGCCGTGGCATGGATTATCGGGGTCCACATCATTCCCGTCGCGATCAAGACGGGCGGCCTGCTCGCGATCGCCTTCCTCCTGGCGGGTATCGCATTTCCGCTGGTCATGCAGCGTTTCCTGCACGTCGCCACCGGCACCGCGCACTTCGCAATGATGTTCCTGGCCGCAATCGCACTGGCCCTGCACGCCATCATCGATGGCGTCGCGCTGGTTCCGGGGAGCGGCGACCACCTTCCCCTGGCGGTTATCTTGCACCGCCTGCCCGTCGGCATGGCAATCTGGTGCACGTTTCGCCCGGCCATCGGCAACGCCTCGGCAATCGCTGCGTTTGTGATTATCATTGCAGCGACCGGCCTCACTTTCTATTCAGCCACCCCGGTCGTCGAGCTCGCAGAAAGCAGGAACCTCGCGCTGTTCCAGGCGTTTGTGTCCGGCTCGTTGATCGATCTCGTGGTGACGCTCGGCCGGCAAGCATGGAACAGGGCCGATGACGACGCCGGCAGGCGTCGCGAAACCTAGCTATCGCCTGACTTCGGCGCGCCCTTGTTGTGGAAGTGTCCCCTGTAGAAGATCAGGGGATCCTCGTCGCGATCGTCGAGACGCAGGACGCGGCCGACGATGATCGTATGATCGCCACCGTCATACCGATGCTCGGTGCGACACTCGAAGCACGCGGCATACTCCGGGAGAATGGGCGCCCCATGCAGTCCTTCGCGGCAATCGAGGCCCGCGAACTTGTCGATATCCTTGCTGGCGAATCGCGACGACAACTCGTGCTGGTCAATGGTCAGCACATTGACCGCGAAGTACTCGGCATTGATGAACGTGTCGAAGGTATTCGCGCTGTTCGCGATGCTCCAGAGTACGAGTGGAGGATTCATCGACACCGAGTTGAAGCTGCTGATGGTTATACCGACTTTTTCACCACGGGCATCGAGCGCAGTCACGACAGCCACACCGGTCGCAAAGCAACCCAGTGCGCGGCGAAACTCGTGGTGGTCGATTATCGGATCGTCGTCGGATCTCAAGCGTGCTTCCCGGCGGGGTTAGGAGGATTCGTCGGTCCTCAAATTTGCAGGCAACCTGCGGCCCGCATCAATGCGACGGAAGAAGGCGGCGAGCAAGCCGCCGGCGATAAGGTGCCACACGCCCCAGACCGCCGCAACCGCAGCTGCCCCCCCGAGGCCCTTGAGCTGGCTCAACAGGATGATCAGTGCGAGCCCGGAATTCTGGATGCCGATCTCGAACGTCAGTGCACGTCGCGTCGCGGGAATACGCGACAGGATACGTCCCGCCAGCGCGCCCGTCAGGAATGCGATGGCATTGTGCAGTACGACAATGCCACCCAACAGGCTTAAGGCCGGGAGCAATATCGGGAAAAAGTAGGCGATGCCGTAGATGATGACACCCACGAGGACAGACACGCCGAGGACCGTGGTGTGCTGCTTGATACGACGGGCTACAGCCGGTGCTTTCGCCGCAACCGTCATCCCGATTACCAGGGGCACGGCCAGCAGGAACGTCGTCTGTGCGACGAAGATAAGTGGATTGACGTCCAGCGTTTCCAGCAGCGTCGCCGTCGGTCCATAGGCGTGCGACCAGAACAGGATGGACGTCGGCGTCAGGATCGCAGCCAGCAGGCTCGATGTTGCGGTCAGCGCCACCGATGCAGCGACGTTGCCCCGTGACAGGTAGGTCAGGAGATTAGAGACCGCCCCGCCGGGACAACAGGCAACGACAATCATGCCAAGCGCTATCGAGGCGGCCGGCTGCAAGACGAGAATAAGCAGGAAGGTCACCAACGGCAGAATCACGACCTGCGACAGGACACCGCCCGCGAACAGCAGCGGCCGCTTCCACAGGAAGGCAAAATCCTTGACGTGCAGGCCAAGTGCGACGCTGAACATGACCATGACCAGCGCGAGAGCGACACCGGCCTGCCCCACCGGGTCCAGTACAATACGCAGGCTGTCGAGCGTGCCTATATCCACGGGCCTTGATTGCTCACAATGTCTCGGATTCCAGGAACGGCTTCACACCGACGGCCTTGTAGAGCTCGTCCGGCTTGTAAGCCGTGTTGCCTTTCATGACAAGCGTGGCGCGGCGAATCGCCGAGATGTCTTCAAGCGGATTGCCCTCGACCAGCACGAGATCGGAGTCCTTGCCCACCGCGATAGAGCCGGTGCGGTCATCGACACCAACGACCCGCGCGGAATCGAGCGACGCGATTCTGAGCACGTCCGCGTTGGAGATGCCGGCCTCGGCGTACAACTCCAGTTCCCGGTGAATCGTGAACGCGGCGACGTTGTCGCTGCCCGGCACGATCTGCACACCGCTGTCGTGCAGCTTCCTGATCATCGCCGCCTGGGCTGCGGCGGAGGCCGCCCATTCTTCGACCTTGTCACCCATGTCCATTTCCGCCTTGTAGTAGCCGCGCGCAACATTGATCGGCAGGTGGTCGAGCACCGGGGCGAACGTCGGGTTGGGATCACCGTCGTGATGCACAAGCTGCTCCATGAAAATGGCAGCCGTCGGGTCGATGGTCGTTCCGTGCTTCACAAACAAGGCGATGTAGTCCTCGACCTCCTTGCTGCCGAGGTCCAGCTTGCCGGCCTCGTCGCCGTAAAGCGTAAAGCGCAACTGCTTGCGCGTGTCTTCACGATCTCCTGCCAGGAAATTCAGGAACACCATGTTGATGTGCTGGATCTCGTCATAGCCGGCGCGTACCGCCTGCTCGGCCGACATGAAAGCGGGGATGTGACCGCTAAGCCGCATGCCGTGGCTGTGCGTACGTTCGGCGATGTCGTCGACCCACTCCGGATCGATCGAGCTGTAAAGCTTGATCTGCATGTAGCCGTTCTCGGCATAGAAGTCGACGCGCTCGAGCGCCTCCTCCAGCGACTCGACCGTCTCGCCCGACGCATACGGGCTCGCCTGGTCGATGAACCCCGAGCGATACGTGTTGGGCCCGATGACCTCGCCCGCGTCGTACTTCGCCGTCAACTCCATGATCTGCTCGTGGACGCTACCGATATCGCGCACGCTCGTAATCCCACCGGCGATGTTGAGAACGCCGTCCGAGAGATTGAAGTGACCGTGCATGTCCCACATGCCGGGCATCAGGCTCTTGCCCGTGGCATCGATGTGCTTCGCGCCCGGCTTGTCGACCTGCGTTTCGGAAATGGCCGTGATCTTGCCACCCTCGACCATGACAAAGCGGTCTTCCAGTAGTGCGGCGTTCTCCACGTCCACAACATCGACGTTATCAAAGACCAGCGCGCCGTCCTGCACATAGGCGAGGTCACCCGCGATGCGCCCTACCATGGCCGCATCCTGCTCGATCTGGATGGCGCTGAGCTTCTCCAGGATCTCCGGGTTCCAGCCCTTCGGCAGCATGCCCATCCAGCCGCTGAAGTCGAGTACCGTCAGGTTCAGTTTCTCGTCGAACCACCCGTAGTACGGGGTGAGCCCGAGGCCGGATACGGCAACCAGCGTCAGCGTCTTCTCGCCATCGGGCGTGTCGACCTCGGCGGTTGTCAGCTTCTCGGCCCGCGCGGTGCCGGACGGCAGCAATTCGATCTCGCCGTCCATGTTGCGGAGTGCGGCCTGCACCAGCGCGCCGAAGCTCAGGTCGGCATACTCCGTCGCCACGTAGAATCCGGGTTCATCGGTGGTCACGCTGCCGCTGTCACCGGCCGTGCTCCAGCTGGCTACGCCGTCGGTGTAGGTAAACGTCTCGTCGATCGTCGCCCCGAAAGGCGAAATCCCCGTAATCTTCTGTGCCACGGGAATGCCGGCGGCATTGAGCTGCAGTTCGGAGTTGACCGAGTACTCGCGATTGTTCCAGTGCAGGAACGACTCCACCGTGACTTTGCCGTCGCCGGTACGGACCATTTTTGAATGCCCCGCCTCGTTGCCTTCCGACACCCACTCGAACTCGTGTGTCTCCCCTATCGCGCCCGCAACGTCGGCAGGCGCTTCACCCGACTCCTGCCCGCAAGCCCAGAGCAACAACAGCGTGGGCAGTGTCAATACGATGGCATTTCTCATTGTTTTTCTCCGTGGTGAGCGCTGAAGAACTCGAATAACACTCGGGACCCCCAAAAATCGGTGTTCTCTTCCGGCTCGATGCAGATCAATTGGTCGGGCATGCTGGCCGCCTGCAAAGCAGTGACACAATAGCCGTTACTCCCCCGAAAGTCTGCCGTGCCGGGCCAGCGATGATTGCCCTCCGGCCAGAGACAATCGATGGCGGGGTGATCGGTCTCGCCGCAGGCTATCGTGCATTGCACGTTTTCTCCCTCGATCGCCGGCGATGTCCATGCCTCGAGTTCCACGCCGCAGGCCAGCCCTTCGTTCCAGTGGCGAGTGACGGCTGTCGTGCTTGCGAAGTACTGGCCGTACGAACTGACGCGCCCATCATCGGGAACCGTCTCGTCCGCGCCACCGTTGATCTGCAGAAGCGGCAGGCGTTTCGATGGGGCGCACTCGAATCCACGCTCAAGTCGCCCACCAACCAGTGCAACCGCAGCAAACAGCTCCGGCGCCTCGCACGCGATGCGTTGGGCCATCATTGCGCCGTTGCTGAATCCCGTAACATGCACGCGCGTCGCATCCACCTGCCAGCGTGTCGTCACGGTCGCGACCAGGCTGCGCAGGAAACCCACATCGTCGTTGCAGGAAGTCCAGCCGCACTGTCCGCAATTGCCGCATTCCGGCGGACACGGCGATCTCGCCGCATCCGGCTCGCAGATCGGGCCCTCCGGCCCGGCGTCGAACCCATCGGAGATATGATTCCAGGATGTCACCTCCCACGGTTCTTCGCCGCCGCTTCTCGACATGAACCAGGTACCTTGCGGATACACCATGACGAAACCGTATTCCTCGGCGTACTGGTTGAGCCCCTGGGTCACCTCGGCCTCGGTACCTGTCGCGGTGCCGCCATAGCCGTGCATGAAAATCGCAACGGGATGCGCTTTCATTCCGTCGTAACTCGATGGCAGGAACACGAAAAATTCGCGCGTCAAGCCGTCGTGCTGCAGCGTGTAGCGCTGCATGGCAGGGTCCCACGCGCTCTCCTTGCCGCCGCAGCCACCCGCGAGCAGCAATGCAAGCAGGACCATGATGTGTAACGATCGTTTCTTCATACGCCACATGATAGCCGTTCTTGCTATCCTAGCTGAAACGCAAAAACGAATCGGCAGGGGGCTTCACGTGAGACGACTCATCACCGCGACCGCGGTATCTGTTCTATTAGTGTCGGGGTGCGACAAATCAGCCGAAGATAACGGGCCGGCTGCGTTCGCCAGCCGCTACCAAGGCCTTGAGTCCGCGACCACGCTCATCACGGGCGCAACTGTCCTGACAGGCACGGGCGAACGACTCGACAACGCCGATGTGCTCCTTGTCGACGGCAGGATTGCGGGCGTCGGCAGCGGACTCAGCGCCGAGGGCGCCAATGTCGTTGACGCCACGGGTAAGTGGGTCACACCCGGGATCATCGATGTGCACTCACATCTCGGCGTGTACGCATCGCCGGGTACGCAGTCGCATTCGGATGGCAATGAAGCGACCGCTCCCGTAACGGCCCAGGTCTGGGCTGAACACAGCGTGTGGCCAAACGACCCCGGCTTTACGACGGCGCTGGCCGGTGGCGTGACGGCCATGCAGATTCTTCCCGGGTCCGCCAATCTCGTCGGCGGGCGCGGCGTCACGCTCAAAAACGTGCCGGGCCGCAACGTGATGGAAATGAAGTTCCCGGACGCACCGTACGGTCTCAAGATGGCTTGCGGTGAGAACCCCAAACGCGTTTATGGCAGCCGTGGCCAGGAGCCTGCCACGCGCATGGGCAATGTTGCCGGGTACCGCAGCGCGTGGATCGATGCCGCGGAGTATCGCGACAAAATCAGGGCTGCAGAGGAAGGCCAGGGTGAGAGGCCGAAACGTGACCTGAGACTCGAGACGCTCATGGGCGTGCTCGAGGGCGAGATCATCGTGCACAACCACTGCTATCGTGCCGACGAAATGTCGGTCATGCTCGATATTGCAAGAGAGTTCGGCTACAAGGTCGGCACCTTCCATCACGCGGTCGAGGCCTACAAGATCGCCGACCTGCTGGCCGAAGCGGACACCTGCTCCGCGATGTGGGCGGACTGGTGGGGCTTCAAGATGGAAGCCTTCGACGGGATTCGCGAAAACGCGGCTATCGTGGACAAGGCAGGCGCCTGTGCCGTTATCCATTCGGATTCCGAGATCGGCATCCAGCGCCTCAACCAGGAAACGGCAAAGGTGATGGGTGCCGCGGCCCGGGTTGGTATGGACATCCCGCCTGAAAGCGCCATTCGCTGGATAACCGCGAATGCGGCCAAATCACTCGGCATTGCCGACCAGACAGGGACACTCGAGGTCGACAAGATGGGCGACGTCGTCATCTGGGACGGTAACCCGTTCAGCGTCTATACGAAGGCCGAGCGCGTCTATATAGACGGTGCGCTCGCCTTCGAGCGTGGCAACGACGCCGTTAACCCGGTTACCGATTTCACGCTCGGCACGGCAGCCGCCGCCGGAGGTGCAAGATGAGCCGCCTCGTTACCGCAATGATGTTCCTCGCCTTTGCCTTGCCGGTTTATGCGCAGACAACCGCAATAGTCGGCGGCAAGGTACACACGATTGGCCCGCAGGGTACGATCGAGAATGGCACGGTGTTGATCGTCGACGGGCGCATCGCGGCTGTCGGCGCAGACGTCGAGGTTCCAGCCGATGCGCAGACGATCGATGCCGGCGGCAAGATTGTCACGCCGGGTTTGTTCTCACCCTTCGGCCGGCTCGGCCTCGTCGAGGTCAGCTCGTCCGCAGGTCCGACCGACTATGCGCAGCGCGGCGCGCAATTCACGGCCGGGTTCGACATTGCCGATGCCTACAACCCGCGTTCAACACTCATCGCCATAAACCGCATCGAAGGCGTGACGCGCGCCGTTGTGGCGCCTTCCCCCGGCTTCCCGGACGAGACGGGCAGTGGTCATGTCCTCGCGGGACTTGCGGCGATCGTCAATCTCGGTGATGACAACGTCCTCGACCAGCGTGCCGCGGCCATGGTCGTCCAACTCGGCGAGGGTGGCGCAATGCTCTCCGGCGGCACCCGCACTGCCGCGTGGCTCACCCTGCGCAACTCGCTGAACGAGGCACTCGACTATCGCGAACACAAAGGCGACTTCGAGCGCGGCATGCGTCGCGCTTACCTGCACAGCATGACCGACCTCGAAGCGCTGCAAGGTGTCATCAACGGCAACACGCCGATGATCGTGAGCATCGACCGTGCCAGTGACATCGAGGTGCTCATCGGCCTCGTACGCGAGTACGGCATCAGCGCCATCATCATCGGCGGCTCCGAGGCCTGGATGGTTGCGGACAAGCTGGCAGCCGCTCGCATTCCCGTCATCGTAGGGCCGACAGCGAATCTTCCTGGCAGCTTCGATCACATCAATGCGCGCCTCGGCACCGCATCGATACTTGTAAAAGCAGGCGTCAAGGTCGCCATCGCGGACTCGGACGCGCAAACGCACAATGCGCGCAACATCACGCAGTCGGCAGGCAACGCTGTTGCTTTCGGTCTCGACTGGGATGCGGCGCTGCGCGCCATCACGCTGACGCCCGCAGAGATCTTTGGCATGGCATCGATGACCGGCAGCCTCGAAACCGGCAAGGCGGCCGACGTGGTGATCTGGCCTGGCGATCCCCTGGAGCTGACAAACTACCCTGATGCCGTATTTATCAATGGTAAGGCGGTACCGATGGTGAGTCGCCAAACGCTGTTGCGGGATCGTTACCTGCAAACGGAGAAGCCGCCGGCCTACCGGGACTGAAACGAGCGCCTCAAAGTAGCGTTAGTCTGCCCTCGCGGAGCCGATAGACCCGATCGCACGCTCGCAGTACGGTCGGGCTGTGCGTCACGACGACGCGCGTGATCGGCAGGCGCAGGAGCGTTTGCAGGACTCGTCTTTCGCTCTCCTCGTCGAGACCGCTTGTAAATTCGTCGAGCAGCATCAGCGATGGACGACGGTAGAGCGCCCGGGCAAACAGCAGGCGTTGCACTTGCCCGGCGGAGAGCGCCGAGCCGAGGTCGCCAATCGGGGTCTCGTAGCGCATCGGCAGCGTCTCGATCGTACCTGCAACCGCGGCCAGTTCGGCCGCCCTGCGCACACGTTCATGGTCTGGCGCGGGATCGAAGAGTGCGATGTTCTGCGCTATGGAGCCCGACACCAGGGCATCGTCGTGGAAGACCGTGGCCATGCTGCGACGCACTGCGGCCAGCGGCCAGTGAGCGAGCGGTTTGCCATCGAAACAGAGTAGGCCCGACTCGGCTCGCTCGATGCCCGCGAGTATTCTCAGCAAGGTACTCTTGCCACACCCCGAGCCACCGCAGATCGCGAGCAACTCGCCCTGGGTGACATCGAGCGAAACACCGTCGAGCACGGCCGACGTCATGCCCGGGTAGGAAAACCTCAGGCCGCCGGCGCGCACGTTCCCGGCCAGCCTGGCTCGACCGCAGGTATCGCGCTCCAGCTCTTCCACCTCGCTGAAGACGACGTCGGCAAGCCGCTCGAGCGGAACCCGCAGCAGCTTGTATTCGAAGAGCCTGTTGACGATGCCGCTGGCTCTCGTGACGAACATACCCGTGTACGCGACAAAAGCGGAGATTTCTCCAATGGACATTTCACCGCGTTGGACATGCCTCGCGAGCAGGAACACGATACCGATATGCAGGCCCTGGAACAGTGCCTGGCGAATGCTGCCATCGACGATGCCCAGGTTCCCGGCACGAATCTGCGTGTTGATTCTGCGCACCAGCAGGTTCTGCCATTCCGTCATTCGACTGGACTCGCCGGCACACAATCTTATCGACTGGATACTGCGTAGTGACTCGAGCAGGTG
>JAOUNK010000441.1 GCA_029881015.1 Gammaproteobacteria bacterium
TCCCGCTGATGCCCGAGATAACCGTTACCCACATCGCCCTGATGGCCATCATCGCGGGTCTGGGCGTGACTATCGGCTGGGTGTTACGCGGGAACCGGTCTGCACAGGAAAAAGCGGCCGTCAATGCAGGTTGGCAGGACCAGCTTGATGCGCAACGGCGCGAGGGAGACCGCCTGGTCGAGCAGAACAAGGGGCTGATGGAACAGGTCAGCCAGTTCCAGGCCTCGCACACCGACGCCAAAAACCGCGCCAAGGAATTGTCGGGCGCGGTGCAGGAGGCGTACGCGCGCCGCGACGAACTGCAGCGCGAGATCAAGGACATTCGCAGCAACCTCGAAGTTGCCGTCAGCGAGCGGGACCAGCTGCAATCGGACATGGCGGCGCGCAGCTCCGACACCGACATCCTGCGAGAGAAGGACGCACGTATCGACAAGCTGTCGCGAGAGCTCGCGAACTGGCAGAACCGCCTGCCGCCGCTTATCGACCGTTTCCGGGTACGCAACGAGGAGGCCACGCAACTCGAAGCCGAGCTTGAGCGCGCCCGCGAACGAATCCACGAACTCGAGGGTCTGCGACGCGATGTACCCAATGGCCAGACGCGCATCGAGCCGGTGTCGGACCCGGCGGAACTGACCGACGGACTGGACGCGTCGAATGACTCGGAAGAGGAACCCGGGCCCGACGTCGAAGACTGGGACGAGGACGAGGAAGAGGAAGAGGACGACAACGAAGACGACAACCCGGATGGCGACGATCCTGACGAACAGCCGGATGACGACGATCCTTACGACGATTCTGACGAGGAGCCCGACACCGGCACGCACAACCTGCGCGACGATCTGCAACAGATCAAAGGCGTCGGACCGGCGATCGAGAAGACACTCAATGAAATGGGCATCTTCAGCTACCAGCAGATTGCGGACATGAGCGAATACGATATCGATCGAATCGCAAGACGCCTGAAGGGCTTTCGCACGCGCATCTATCGTGAAGACTGGATCGGGCAGGCCCGCGAATTGCGCGACCAGGCAATGCACGCCTGACCGTTGACGCCCCGCTTGCGCAGATCGTTCGCCGTGCTGCTCCTGCTCGCCGGGATCGTGTGGTCGCTGCCCATGGACAGGGGTCGCACCAGGAACGAGCCATTGCCTGCGACCTATTCCGCGGCGGATCCCGCCGAGTTCGAGATTTCCTCATTTCGCGGTGCGCTGACGATCAGCGGGCACGCGCGGTCCAGGGATCACGAAGCGCGCATCATGGATGCCGTGCATGAGTTCTATCCCGCGCACGTGCTCGACGTCGATCTTCACCCGCTCGGCGTCGCCCCGGCTTGGTGGGACGATGCAACCGTCGAACTCGTCGAAGCGCTCGCGACGATGACATCACCGCAGGCCCACCTGACAGAAAACGCGCTCCGCATCGAGGCGCTGGTCACCGACCAGCCGGCGGTCGAACGGCAATTGCAGGCGCTCCGGCGTGAATTGCCATCGTCGGCGGATACGGATTTCCGGATCACACCGGTCGCAACGCAGACACGGGCTTCGACGTTTTGCGAACGACAGTTCGCAACATTCCAGGCGGGGCCCGTCGCCTTCGAAGAATCCGGAACCAGAATGCGAACGTCAGCCTACCCTGTGCTCGACGATGTCGTTGCACTGGCGGATGCGTGTCGTGGCGCCACGATAACGATTACCGGGCACTCGGATTCGACGGGCAACGAGGACTCGAACCTGCACCTTAGCGCGGCTCGGGCCAGGGTCGTTGCCGACATTCTGCACTCGCGCGGAATTGCCCGGAATCGACTCATCGCTGTCGGGGCGGGATCGTTGTTGCCGATTGCCGATAATGCGACGCGCTACGGCCGCAGTCTCAACCGACGTATCGAGATCCGGTTTACGGCGACGTCAGATTGACGAGCTCGATCTCGAACAGCAATGTCGCATTGGGCGGCACCGGAGGCTTACCGGCTGCACCATAGCCAAGCTCCGGTGCGATCCGCAGCTCACGCTTCTCACCCAGCAGCATGCAATTCACCCCGAGGTCCCAGCCCTTGATGACCTGGCCGGCATCCAGTTGAAACTGGAAAGGCTGGACACCGCCGGACGCCCAGATCTCGGTGCCGCGGCCGCCCTCGGCTGACGCATCATACAACCACAGGGTGGTATGAACGTCCGCGTAGTCCATGCTCTTTGCCGCACGACCGTAACCCGGCTTCGTAATGGTGGCCGTCAGCCCATCCTGGATCTCGATCACTCCGTTTGCGCCCGGTTGCGGGCAGTTCGTGACGACCACGGCAGGCGCTGCATCCTGCGCGGCCGTTCCCCCCTCGGCTGGAGCAGGTGCATCGCCCGAACCCTGATCCGGCTGGCCGCACGCG
>JAOUNK010000442.1 GCA_029881015.1 Gammaproteobacteria bacterium
AAATACCGTCAGCATGCAGCCGGTCAGGCTGTCGGTGCTGGACATCGACGTTAGCGCCGATGTTGAACCGTTCTCCTACGCCGACGCGATCGAACCGGTGGCGCAAATCCGGGTGGCTCCGTTCTCGCCCCGCAGCACGATGCATCTTTTCGATGTCGAGGCGCCGGCGACGGCAGATCCGAATGCGCTGACCAGCGTGAGTATCGAAGCGAAAGCCTACGTTGGTGAGAACAACATCAGGCTGACGGGCCTCAGCATCGAGCTCGACGGCACGGTGTTTACGGGCGTCATGACGGTGCCGACAGACGGCGCGGGCAGGTTCATCGCCAAGCTCAGCGCCGACGCGCTCGACATGAATCGCTACATGGCACCGGCGAGCGAGGAGGGCAGCGACGTTGCCGGCGAATCGGCGCCCGTGGAGATCCCGGTTGATCTCATCAAGCCGCTGAATGCACGCGGTGAACTCGAGATCGGGACGGTCACCATCGGCGACCTGCAGCTCGAGCAGGTCGTCATGTCACTCAGTGTCGGTGACGGCCGCCTGCGCATCCACCCGATTACGGCGGCGCTGTACGGCGGCAGCTACAGCGGCGATGTCCGCATCGACGCGACCAGCTCCAAGCCGGTCCTCTCGCTGAACGAATCGGTACAGGACGTCGACCTCGGCAGGCTGGGGCGCGCGATGTTTGCGGAGGAGAACATCACGGGCTCGATCAGCGGCAACTTCCAGCTTTCGGGAAGCGGCAATGATTTCGATGAAGTCCAGCGCACGCTCGGTGGCCAGATGAACTTCGCGCTGAAAGACGGCACCTACGAGGGTACGGACGTGTGGTACGAGTTACGTCGCGCTCGGGCCTTGCTCAGGAAAGAGGAGCCGCCCGAGCCGGTTCTGCCGGCCAGGACGAAGTTCAGCTCGGTAACGGCCACGGGCGTCGTCACGAATGGCGTCATGCGCAACGATGACTTTGTCGCCGACCTGCCGTTCATGCAGCTCACGGGCAACGGCTCCGTTGATATTCCCGCGGCGACGGTCGACTACAGCCTCAAGGCACGGGTATTCAGCAAGCCCGAGGCGATGCAGGCCGCAACGCCGGAGGAGATCGAGGACTTCACGAAGACGGTCATCCCTCTCAAGATCAAGGGACCGCTGGCCTCACCGAAAGTCAGCCCCGACGTCGAGGCGCTGTTGCGCCAGCGTGTCGAAGAAGAGGTCGAGGACCTGGTCAAGGACAAGCTCAAGGATCTTTTCAATCGATGAGAGCCTCGGCCGGGCTCCTGCTGCTGGTCCTTGCGGGTGCGCAGTGCGCAGTCGCGGCCGAGATGCGCAGTATCGATGTGGTGTACGACGACGGTCACTACTCGCTAGTCTCGGTTGCGTGGTTCGACGCGGGGCTCGACGAGACATTCGACGTCTTCAGCACCTGGGACTACTCGCCGCAGTTCTCGGGTGCGATCGTTGAAGCGCGGGACCTGGAGCCGGATGAGGACGGGCGCCCGGGCTACTTCATCATTAACAAGGGTTGCGTACTGTTCTTCTGCAGATCGATGACCCGGCAGGGATTCGTTGAGCGACAGCACAACCTGGAGTTGCGCGCCATTGCGGACCCGGCAGTCAGCGACTTCCACCACTTCGAAGAGCACTGGGCGTTCACCGAAGAAGACGGCGGCACCAGCGTGCGCTACGAGCTGAGCATGGTACCGGACTTCTGGGTGCCGCCCGCGATCGGTCCCTACGTCATCAAGCGCAAGCTCCGGAAGGATGGCGGCAGGGCGCTGGACCGGATGGAGGCGCTGGCGCAGAGCCTGGCGGAGTCGATGGGGCCACCCGTTGACTAGCTTCTCGCAGCGGCTGCTCGCGTGGTTCGACGATCACGGCCGCAAGGACCTGCCCTGGCAGCAGGCCAGGGACGCCTACAGGATCTGGGTGTCGGAGATCATGCTGCAGCAAACGCAGGTGCAGACGGTCATTCCCTATTTCGAGCGCTTCGTGCAGCGCTTTCCGGATGTCGAATCGCTGGCAAACGCCAGCCTGGACGACGTGCTGCAGCACTGGTCCGGGCTCGGTTACTACGCGCGCGCACGCAATCTGCATCGTGCGGCGCAAATGCTCCGGGACGATTTCGGCGGCACGTTTCCCGATACGCTGGAGGCGGTTACCGGCCTGCCGGGCATTGGGCGCTCCACCGCGGGCGCTATCCTGTCGCTGGCATTTGACCAGCGCCATGCGATTCTCGACGGCAATGTGAAGCGTGTGCTCGCACGCCACGAAGCCATCGAAGGCTGGCCGGGTACGACTGCGGTGGCGCAACGCCTCTGGGACGTTGCGGAGCGGAATACGCCGCACGGGAGAGCCGCCGCCTACACCCAGGCGATCAT
>JAOUNK010000120.1 GCA_029881015.1 Gammaproteobacteria bacterium
GCTGTGCAGGAAAACATGGCGCAACTAACGCCGGCGGATCGTGCTGCGATCGCGGCGTACCTGAAGTCGTTGCCGGCCCGGTGACTCGTTGATCAAAGCCCGTTCCGGGCAGCGGCGATCACCGGCGAAACTGCCGGTGTCAGTATAAGTCTCGATTGTGCGGCCGGCGCCCCGGCGTATCGTCGTGCGTACGGGCCCGTTCCGGCGCCATTTCAGGAGGTTTCCATGTCAATCGTAAACGTACTGGTCATCGCCGCACTTATCGCGACCGTCGTCGTCCTGTCACTGGGCCTGCGATCCATGGCGCGTGGCGGCACCTACGACAAGGAGCATGCCGAGAAATTCATGTGGGAGCGGGTTGCGCTGCAGGGCCTCGTGGTCGTGCTGTTGCTTGCCGCCGCGGTGCTGTTAAACACCTGACTTCGCCTTTAGAATACCGCCGGACCTAGAAGGAGTTCCGGACCATGCGTATTGACGCGATCCCGATCGGCGAGAATCCGCCAGAAGATGTCAACGTCATCATCGAAGTGCCGCTGGGCGGCCAGCCGATCAAGTACGAGCTGGACAAGGATGCCGGTACGCTCGTCGTCGACCGCTTCCTGTATACGCCGATGTCGTATCCCGGTAACTATGGCTTCGTGCCGCACACCCTGTCAGAAGACGGCGATCCCATTGACGTACTCGTCGTCAATACGCGCGAACTCGTTCCGAGCTGTGTCATCAATGTGCGACCGGTCGGTGTGCTGATCATGGAAGACAACGCCGGGCAGGACGAAAAGGTGATCGCCGTACCTTCGCACGCGCTCACCAAGCGCTACGACCATGTCCTGACCCACACCGACCTGCCTGAAATCACGCTGGAGCAGATCGAGCACTTCTTCGAGCACTACAAGGATCTCGAACCGGGCAAGTGGGTCAAGATTGGCGACTGGCACGGGGCTGAAGACGCAAAGCGACTCATTGTCGAGGCCATCGAACGCGCCAAGGCCCTGTAAGGACGCTTACAGGGCGTCGAAGAAGGCTTCCTGGCGCTTGCGCTCCTTCGCACCCGGCAAACGACCGCGGGCCGCGCCGAAGTTGTCGTCCACATGGTGCAGCTTGGTCATGCCGGGAATACTCAGCGTCGCCGCCGGGTGTCCGATGGCGTACTTGAGCAGAAACTGCGCCCAGCTTTCGCAACCGAATTCATGTGCCCATCCGGGCAGCGGCTGATCGCCGACCTTCTCGAAGATTCTCCCGCCTCCGAAGGCGCGGTTGATAATGACACCGGCCCCCCGATCGGCGGCAAGCGGCAGGATGCGTTCCGCCGCTTCGCGCTGCTCCAGCGAATAGTTGATCTGGATAAAGTCGAGTTCTTCCTGGCGCATGACCTTCTCGAATTCTTCGTATTGGTTCGCGCGAGATGTAGTGATCCCGATGTAGCGCACCAGGCCCTCCTGTCGCCACTCGCGCAGGATCGGCAATACCTCCTGCCAATTGCGCAGGTTGTGAACCTGCATCAGGTCGATCGTCGACGTTTTCAACACGTCCTGCGAGCGCTGCATCTGGGCCACGGTCGCAGCGGCGCCGCCGTCCTCGTCGGTTTTGGTCGCGATGAACAACTCGTCCCGGATACCGAGATCCGCGATGAGATCGCCGAGAACCGATTCCGAGTTGCGGTACATGGGCGCGGTGTCAATGACGGTGCCTCCCAGCTCATGGAAGCGGCTCAGGGCGGCGCGCAGGACCGCGCGTTTTTCGACGTCGTTACCGACCCCGTAGCGATTGGTGCCGAGGCCGATGATGGGTACGGTCTCGCCGGACGAAGGAATCGCCTTCCTGACAAGGTTCTCCGGCCCGGCCAGCGCGTTGCCGCCGAGGGCGGCGAGTGACAGCGCGCCGAGGCTCGCTTTGTTGAATTCGCGTCGTGTAATGGTCATTGCTGTGACCTCATCCCTGCATATCCTCCAGCTCGATGCCGCGGGTCTCATGGACCATCCTGACGACGAATACGATCGAGAGCACCGCGCACACCGTGTAGAAACCATAGGCTCCGGCGAGCCCAATGCCCGCAAGCATGATCGGGAACGTGATCGTTATGCCGAAATTGGATCCCCATTGTGCCAAACCGGACACGGCAAGTCCGGTTCCACGAATCTGGTTCGGGAACATCTCGCCAAGCATGACCCACATGACGGGACCCCACGAGAAATTGAAGAACATCACGTAGACGTTTGCCGCGACAAGCGCCAGGGGCCCGTACAGTCCTTCCAGGCTGACGCTGCCGTCGGCTGCCGTCGATGCATTCACGAACGCGTAGGTGACCAGCGCCAGCGTAATGGCCATGCCGATCGAGCCGATGAGGAGAATCGGTCTTCGTCCGATGCGGTCCACCAGCAACAGCGACGCGGTTACTGCGGCAATGCTCAGGCCACCGCTTGCGATATTGATCAGCAGTGCGTCGCTTTCTGTGAATCCGACCGATTGCCAAAGCACAGCGCCGTAATAAAACACGACATTGATGCCGACGAGCTGTTGGAAGGTCGCCAGACCGATGCCCACCCAGACCAGTTTTCGAATGCGCCCGGTCCGAGGATCGAGCAGGTCAGCCAGGCGCGGGTTATGGCGATCTTCGGCCAGCGAGGCGTCAATCTCGTCCGCCTTGGCGCTGGCGGCCGCGGCGCCTCCCAGTTTCGTCAGGACTTCAATCGCCTTGTCACGTTGCCGGTGCAGGACCAGGAAGCGTGGACTCTCGGGAATCAGGAATAGTGCGAGCAGGAAGATCGTCGCAGGAATCAGCTCAATCCAGAACATCCAGCGCCATGCCTCGAAGCCCATCCAGAGTTCACTCATGGATGAACCGGCCGCGTTCGCGATCAGGTAGTTGCTGAAGAACGCCATGAAAAGACCGAAGATGATAGCGATCTGCTGCACGGTGGCCAGCGTGCCGCGGTAGTGGGCTGGAGTGACTTCGCTGATGTACGCCGGTGCAAGGACGCTGGCGGCGCCAACCGCGAGTCCGCCGAGCATGCGGTAGACCACGAATTCGAGCGATCCGCCGGCGATGCCCGATCCCCAGGCGCTGGCAATGAAGAACACGGCCGCAACCCGCATGATGGCGCGCCTGCCGAACCGGTCAGCCAGGCGCCCGGCGAAAAAGGCACCGATGGCGCAGCCAAGCAGCATGGAGGCGACGTTGAATCCGGTACCGACGCTGTCCGAGTCAAAGGCTGTCTGCAGCCCTTCAACCGTGCCGTTTATGACGCCGCTGTCGAAGCCGAACAGGAATCCACCGATCGTCGCGATGCAGCTGATGACGACAATGTATAGCGTGTGTTGCGCGGTACCCGCCTGGTCGGCCATTGGCAATCTCTCATTATTATTTGCCACCGATTATGCCCTCCACTGTATTGATGTGCACGACGCTGGCACAATTGGGGGCCCCGCCTGACGGACTGCGAGCATTCGATGCCAGGACTGTATTTTGAGGAGTTTGTGGTCGGCCAGACCTTCGATCACCCGATTCGGCGCACGATCACCGAAACCGATAATGTGCTCATCACAACGATGACACATAACCCGGCTGCGTTGCACCTCGACGCCGCCTACATGAAGACCACCGAGTTTGGGAAGCCACTGATCAATAGCTGCCTGACCCTTGCTTTCATGGTCGGCATCTCGGTGAACGATACGACGCACGGTACAGCGGTCGCGAATCTCGGCTGGGACGACGTGCGCTTTCCAAAACCACTGTTCTGCGGCGACACGATACGCGTTGAATCCGAGGTCCTGGAGACACGTGCCAGCCAATCTCGCCCCGAGAACGGTATCGTCGTTTTCGTCCACCGCGCCTTTAACCAGGACGATGAACTGGTTGGCGTCTGCAAGCGCTCGGCGCTCATGCTGAGAAAGTCCGCATGATGCGCAGCTTCCTGTTTGTCCCGGCCGACTCCGAACGCAAGCTGGAGAAAGCCGCTGGTGTCGCAGCCGATGCGCTCATCCTCGATCTCGAGGATGCGGTGGCGGCGGCAGCCCGGCCGGAAGCGAGGGCGCTGGCGGCAGCCTACCTGGAAGGCCGGGACAACGTCTGGGTGCGCATTAACCCGATCGATACCGAGGACGCCGAGGCGGATCTCGAAGCGGTCATGGCAGGCAGGCCCGCGGGCATCGTTTTGCCCAAGCCACGGCATGCCCACGATGCGGTCAGGTTGTCGGAGCGCATTGACGTTTTGGAGAGTCACAACGGCATCGAGCACGGTGCAACCCGGATCATTGCGTTGTGCACCGAGCATCCCGAGGCCCTGTTTACCCTGCACAGCTACGTCAGCACCGTGCCGCGGCTTGCGGGCCTCTCCTGGGGGGCGGAGGACCTCGGGGCGGCGGTGGGCGCCAGCGCCAGACACGACGAGGACGGCGACTGGTTACCACCCTACGAATTGGCCCGCTCGATGTGCCTGTTTGCCGCAGCCGCTGCGGAAGTTGCGGCTCTGGATACGGTCTATACGGACTTTCGTGATCTCGATGGATTGCTACGCTACGCCACGAAAGCACGACGTGACGGCTTTAACGGCATGCTGGCGATCCACCCGGCCCAGGTCGAGGTGATCAACGCCGCGTTCGAGCCGACGGCTGAAGAACTCGAGCACGCGGAGCGCATCATTAGACTATTTGATGAGAACCCTGGTGCTGGAACTGTCGGCCTGGATGGTAAAATGATCGACCGTCCTCACTTGATCCAGGCACAGCGACTACTGCAGGCGCATCGCAAGTAACAAACAAAGGCAGAACAAAAATGGAAACAATTTATCCGGTCCCGGACGCAACCAGGAAACGCGCACTAATCGACAAAGCGGGTTACGAGAAAATGTACGCGCGTTCGGTCGAAGACAACGAAGCATTCTGGGCTGAGCAAGCGAAGCGCATCGACTGGATGCGGCCGTTTACGAAAGTCAAAGACGTCTCCTTTGCAAAGGACGACCTGCATATTCGCTGGTACGAGGACGGCACACTCAACGCTTGCTACAACTGCGTCGATCGCCACCTGGAGAAGAAGGGTGACGATGTTGCCATTATCTGGGAAGGCGACGACCCCGCGAACGACCTCAAGATCAGCTACCGTGAATTGCACAGGCGCGTCTGCAAGTTTGCTAATGCGCTAAAGGAACTTGGCGCCAAGCGCGGCGACCGCATCACGATCTACATGCCGATGATCCCGGAGGCTGCCATATCGATGCTGGCCTGCGCGCGTATCGGCGCCGTTCACTCCGTCGTGTTCGGTGGCTTTTCGCCAGACGCGCTGGCCGGTCGCATTGTCGATTGCGAATCGAATATTGTCATTACGGCCGACGAGGGACTGCGCGGCGGCAGGACAGTGCCGCTCAAAGCCAACGTCGATGCGGCGGCGGCGAATGCCGAAGTCACTACCCTTGAGAAAGTGCTGGTGGTACGTCACACAGGTTCCGACATCGATTGGGTCGAGGGTCGCGACGAATGGCTGCACGAGGTCGAAGCCGGCGTGGAGGCCGATTGTCCCTGCGAGGAAATGGGCGCCGAGGACCCGCTGTTCATCCTCTATACCTCGGGTTCGACCGGTAAGCCCAAGGGCGTCCTGCATACGACCGGCGGGTACATGGTCTATGCATCGCTCACGCACGAATACGTGTTCGACTATCACCCCGGTGATGTCTACTGGTGCACAGCTGACGTGGGTTGGGTTACGGGTCACAGCTACATCGTTTACGGACCGCTTGCCAACGGTGCAATCTCGCTAATGTTCGAGGGTGTGCCGAACTACCCGACGTCTTCGCGATTCTGGGAAGTCTGCGACAAGCACAACGTCAACATCTGCTACACGGCGCCGACCGCCATTCGCGCACTGATGCGTGAGGGCGACGAGCCCGTCAAGAAGACGTCGCGTAAATCGCTGCGACTGCTTGGTTCGGTGGGTGAGCCCATCAACCCGGAAGCCTGGGCTTGGTATTACCAGGTTGTGGGCGAGGGCCGCTGCCCGATCGTCGATACCTGGTGGCAGACCGAGACGGGCGGCATCCTGATTACGCCGCTGCCCGGCGCGATCGATCTCAAGCCGGGATCGGCTACCCTGCCGTTCTTCGGTGTGAAACCCGAACTGCTCGATGCCGAGGGCGGTACGCTCGAGGGTGCCGTTGCCGGCAACCTTGTCATTGCCGATAGCTGGCCCGGCCAGATGCGGACGGTCTATGGTGACCATGATCGCTTCGTGGAGACGTACTTCTCGACCTACCCGGGCTATTACACGACGGGTGACGGGGCACGCCGCGACGAGGACGGTTACTACTGGATCACGGGCCGCACCGATGATGTCATCAACGTGTCCGGTCACCGCATGGGAACGGCTGAAGTCGAAAGCGCATTGGTGTCCAACGACAACGTCGCGGAAGCGGCTGTTGTCGGCTACCCGCACGAGATCAAAGGGCAGGGTATCTACGCCTATGTGACCTTGATGGAGGGCGTTGAAGCGACGGACGCGTTGCGAGCAGAACTGCAGCAATGGGTGCGCAAGGAAATCGGGCCGATCGCGAAACCCGACCTGCTGCAATGGGCACCCGGACTGCCGAAGACGCGTTCGGGCAAGATCATGCGCCGCATCCTGCGCAAGGTTGCTGCCAATGACTACGGTGATCTCGGCGATACGTCGACGCTGGCCGATCCGTCAGTCGTCGAGGACCTGATCGCGAACCGGCAAAACCGCAAATAGGGGATCGCGCCAGGCGCCGCTAGCCCCGTAGCTGGTCGCGTCGGAACTCTTCGGCAAGGCTGTCGTCGAGGTCGTCAGTGAGGTCGATGTCCAGTTCCTCGCCGGAGACGATCTCGACGACGTCATCGTCATCGAATGCGGGGTCGGCGCCCGCTGGCTTGGCGAAGATCGGTCCTTCCAGCTTCTGGGTTACCAGCAGACCGGGATCCATGGCCTCGTCGTCGGCGCCGTGGCGCAAGCCCGGCTTTGCCGTGCCTTCGCGATCGTGGCGCTGGTACTCGGCAACCTGCCGTTCGTAGGCCTTCACGAACTCCTCGGCGAACATCTGCGGGAAGCGGCCGCCACCTTTCTCGGTCATTATCGGGTAGAGGTCCCGATAGAGGTCCCAGTACTTCGACTTGTTCATGAACGCGAACAGCTTGTTGCCGATCGTGCGATCGAAGTTATCCTGCAATTCATCGGGATCGAAGCGCTCTGCAAACTCGACGAACGCGCTGTTCATCGCGTCAAGGAAGGAGTTCTGGTGATTAATCAGGTCGCGGTTTGCCTCGCGAACGGCATCCCTCGCACCCAGGTACTCGCCTTCGGCGCCGACGAGCAGCTGCTTGATCAGATCGTTCGTGTTGTGCGAGAACTTCATCGGGTTGTTGTGGCGCGGCAAGACCATCGTCTGGTCAAGGCGGAACGCGTTCTTGAGGTTCGCTCGACTCGAGAGCAGGCTGATCGCACCATCGACAAACTCCCGCAACACGAGGCCGGCGGTCATCATCATTTCGGGCCGGTTGACCGACGGGTGCAATTCGACGCGGCTGATACCGAGGCCGTCCAGGAACGAGTCGAACAGGTCCTCGGCGGTTACGTCAACGGACTGGTCGGCCGATGCATCGTTGGCGGAGTCGCCGGTGGGTTTGAGCTCTATTTCGGGCTCGGGCTCGGGTGCCGGTTCCACCTTGACGGGCTTATTGCCGAAAAGTATCGACTGGAACTCGTCATCGCCCGTGATCTCGGATTCGTCGAGCAACTGCATGCCCGTTTCGATAAAATCCTCGTCGACGAATTGTTCGATGTTGTCGGGCGCAACCGAGGGTTTGGGCTCGAGCGGCATGACGAGGCTTTCGCCCTTGTCGATACTCACCTCGAATTCGAAGTCGCCCATGCGCATGCGGTCGCCATCGAACAGGCGTCGCGGGTTGCCCTTGCCGATAGGCTCGACTTCGTCGTTCATGTAAACGCCGTTGCTGCTCGTATCGGCCAGGTAATATATGCCACCCTTGTAGTCGATCGTGGCGTGGCGGCCGGAAATATAGCGATCCGGATCCGGGAGAATCCAGTCATTCTGCAATGATCTCCCGATCGTTCCGCCGTCTTCGTAGTACTCGCGCACGCAGTCGTCGCCGACCAATTCGCGGTGTTCAGAGACAAGTTTGATGATTAACGGCATGGCATCCCTCGTTGATATCGGCTAATACTGCGCCAAATCAAGACCTTAGACTGCTACCCAGTTCACATAATCAACCTCTGCCGGGTGTGCCAAGGCCTTGATTTTCGGTAAATGAGGCCAACAGAAGGGCTTTTGGTTAGACTGGGCGCGACGTATGAGCAAGCAACCCCTTTACAAGGTCGTCTTCATGAGCCAGGGACAGGTCTTCGAGATCTATGCCCGCTCGGTCGGTCATGGCGAGCTGTTTGGCTTCGTCGAGGTTGAGGAGCTGGTGTTCGGTGAACGCACCACCGTGGTGGTCGACCCGTCCGAGGAAAAAATCAAGTCCGAATTCGAGAACGTGCGCCGTACCTTCCTGCCAATGCACACGATCATCCGCATTGACGAGGTCGACAAGCAAGGAGTGAGCAAGATCTCGAAGCTTGAAGGTGGCAATGTCGCCCAGTTTCCCATGCCGGTCTACACGCCAGGCGACAGCAACAAGTAGTTGGTCCGGACGAGGGCGTTCCAGTATCATCGCGACTCGATTTCCAACCATGTCGCACAAGGCCCTCGAACCCGATGCTCGAACTGCCAGGACAGGCGGCCCTCTCGAACTTTCGCCTGGCTAAACTGACCCGCGCCCTGAAACGAGCCGATGGCCGAGTGACGGCCGTCGAGGCACGGTTCACGTATTTCGTTGCCACCCATGCCAATCTGTCCCGGGAAGACCGGAAGCGCCTGGATGGCCTGTTGCTCTCAGGTGACAAGCCGGCCAAGCTCCCGCGCGGCGCGAAGACGCTGTTCGTTGTGCCGCGGCCAGGCACGATTTCTCCCTGGTCCTCCAAGGCAACGGATATCGTTAAGGCCTGCGACGTCGATGCGGTAGATCGCATCGAGAGGGGCATCTGTTACGCCGTGAAGTTTTCCGGCAA
>JAOUNK010000121.1 GCA_029881015.1 Gammaproteobacteria bacterium
GTGCATCGGTTACGGGTATCGCGCGCGCCGCGTCTTGCAGGGCGATGAGCGTGTCCGGCCCGGTGACGGCTGCGATGTCCTTGAGCAGGGAGCGGCGGTCAACGCCGGCGATCAGCTCGCGTTCGCTTGCCTCATTCGGGTAGCCGATTTCGACGCGCATCAGGAAACGATCGAGCTGCGACTCCGGCAGCGGGAACGTGCCGATCTGGTCGCCGGGGTTTTGCGTGGCGACGACAAAGAACGGCGTTGGCAGCTCCCGCGTGCTGCCATCGACCGATACCTGTTGTTCTTCCATGGCCTCGAGCAGGGCGCTTTGCGCTTTGGGCGTTGCGCGGTTCACCTCATCGGCGAGAATGAGCTGCGCGAAGACAGGGCCGGGCTGGAATTCAAACTCGCCGCTTTCCTGGCGAAAGACCGACACGCCGACGATGTCGGCCGGGAGCAAGTCACTCGTGAACTGGATGCGGCGGTAGCTCAGGCCCAGGACGCGCGCCAGCGCCTGCGCGAGCATGGTCTTGCCAAGGCCGGGCAGGTCTTCGATAAGCAAGTGACCGCGCGCCAGCAGGCAGGCCAGTGCCAGGGAGATCTGCTTGTCCTTGCCGAGGATGATTGTGCCGAGCGCCGCGCGCGCCTGGTCGACGACCGCGTGCTGTGCGCTGCGGCCCGCTGGCAAGGTTTCGATGGTTGTCGGGCGTTGCATTCGGCGGTCCTTGGGATAATTCCGGCTTGGGCCACCATATCGGTACAGCGCCCCGCGTCAAGCAAGCTCGTCTAGTTTTCGGAGCTGCTCTTCCAGTTGTGTGAGCGTTTTCTCGAATTCGAGCACGCGTTCACGTTCCTGTTCGACCACGGCCGGCGGTGCATTGTTCACGAAATTCTCGTTGGCGAGCTTGCCCGTGGCCTTGGCCAGCTCGGCGCGCACCTTGTCCATCTGTTTCTCGAGGCGGGCACGCTCGGCATCGACATCGATAAGCCCCTTCATCGGCACGAGCAGGCGCATGTCACCGAGCAGCGCGGTGGCCGCCGGTGGCGGCTGGTCGCCGTCCGCCAGCACCGAGATCGCCTCGACGCGCCCGACACGCTGCAGCAGGTGGGCGTGATCCCCGGCGCGTCGTCGATCGGACTCACTGGCTTGCTGCAAGACTACGGTCAGCGGCTTGCCCGGTGAAATGTCCATTTCTCCACGGATCTGCCGGATTCCGAGGACGAATTGTTTCACCCACTCGATATCCGCGACGGCATCGTCGTCGGCAGCGTCGTCGGAGGCCTCGGGGTAAGGCCGCAGCATAATCGTGTCGGCATCGATACCCGCACGTTCGGCAACCTGTTCCCAGATTTCCTCGGTGACGAACGGAATCAGCGGGTGCAGCAGGCGCAGCAAGGCTTCGAGTACGTCGATGAGCGTCCTGCGTGTGCCGCGCTGCAGCGCGGCAGACGATTCGTCCGACTGCAGGACCGGCTTCGACAGCTCGAGATACCAGTCGCAGAATTCATGCCAGGTAAATTCGTAGATCGCCTGCACGGCAAGATCGAGGCGATAGCTGCCAAAGTGCCTGTGCATGTCACGCGTGGTGGCGTCGAGGCGCGCCCGGATCCACCGGTCCGCCGCGCTGAATTCCAGGTCACCGTCATCCAGGGCCGCCGTGTTCATAAGCACATAGCGGGCGGCATTCCACAACTTGTTGCAGAAGTTCTTGTAACCCTCGATGCGGCCAAGATCGAAACGAATATCACGGCCTGTTGTCGCGAGGGCGCCAAACGTCATGCGCAGGGCGTCGCAGCCGTAAGCGTCGATGCCGTCGGGAAAATGCTTGCGAGTGGCTTTCTCGATCCCGGGCGCAAGGTGGGTCTGCATCATTCCGGCCGTGCGCTTGGCGACGAGCGACTCGAGGTCGATGCCGTCGATGAGGTCGAGCGGATCGAGCACGTTGCCTTTCGACTTCGACATTTTCTGGCCGTCCTGGTCGCGGATCAGGCCGTGGATGTAGACTTCGCGGAACGGCACGTCGTCCATAAATTTCATGCCGAACATGATCATGCGGGCGACCCAGAAGAAGATGATGTCGAAGCCCGTGACGAGCACGTTGCCCGGGTAGAACTCCTTCACGGCGTCGGTCTTCTCGGGCCAGCCGAGCGTGCTGAACGGCCACAGTGCCGACGAGAACCACGTGTCGAGAACGTCTTCATCCTGGCGCAATGCGATCCCGGGGCCGAGGCCGTGCTTCTCGCGGACAGCGCTTTCGTCGTGGCCGACGTAAACATTGCCGGCCTCGTCATACCAGGCCGGTATCCGGTGTCCCCACCAGAGCTGGCGGCTGATACACCAGTCCTGGATGTTGTACATCCAGTCGAAGTAGGTCTTTGACCAGTTCTCCGGCACAAAGCGGATACGCCCCGATTCGACGGCTTCGATGGCCGGTTTTGCGAGCGGCTCGATCTTCACGTACCACTGGTCGGTCAGGTAGGGCTCGACCACGGCGTGGGAACGGTCTCCGCGCGGGATCTTGACCGTGTAGTCCTCGATCTTCTCGAGCAGGCCAAGCTCCTTGAATTCCTCAACAATCTTGTCGCGCGCGACGAAGCGGTCGAGTCCCCGGTAGGCCTCGGGAACCGCGTCGTTCAGCGCGGCATCGTCGGTCAGGATGTTGTAAATGGGCAAGTCGTGCCGCTTGCCGATGTCATAGTCGTTGAAGTCGTGCGCCGGCGTGATCTTTACGCAGCCCGTGCCGAACTCCGGGTCGACATAGTCGTCGGCAATAATCGGAATACGGCGGCCCACGATGGGCAGGACGATCTCCTGGCCCACGAGGTCCTTGTAACGCTCGTCCTCGGGATGCACGGCGACGGCGCTGTCGCCGAGCATGGTCTCCGGGCGCGTCGTCGCGACCACAAGCTGGCCCTCACCCGATGCGAGCGGGTAGCGGAAGTGCCAGAGATTGCCTGCCTCGTCGTCGGCAAGCACTTCGAGATCCGACAGGGCCGTGTGCAGTACCGGGTCCCAGTTGACGAGACGCTTGCCACGATAAATGAGATCTTCTTCATAGAGCTGCACGAAGACATGACGCACCGCTTCGGACAAGCCTTCATCCATCGTGAAGCGATCCCGGCTCCAGTCCACCGACGCGCCGAGGCGGCGTGTCTGCCTGGCGATCTGGCCGCCTGACTCGTCCTTCCATTGCCAGACGCGTTCCACGAACTTTTCGCGTCCGAGATCACGCCGCGACGTCCCTTCGGCATTGAGCAGGCGCTCGACCACCATCTGCGTGGCGATACCCGCATGGTCCATGCCCGGCTGCCAGAGCGTCCGATGACCCTGCATGCGGTGATAGCGCGTCAGGGCGTCCATGATGGTGTCCTGGAAGGCGTGACCCATGTGCAGCGTGCCCGTCACATTGGGTGGCGGAATGACGATGCAATAGGGCTCGCCGTCGCCCTGGGGGGCGAAATAGCCTTTCTCTTCCCAGCGCTCATAGAGTCGCTGTTCGATGTCTTTGGGTTGGTAGGACTTGTCCATCTATAAATTATGCGTATTGAGTTCGTGGCCCTGGTCGCGGTACGTCGCGTAGCGCTTGCGGCTCGCCTGGCGGCAGGTTTCGTCGGAGGTTACAAGCTCGGCGACGCGGGGGAAACCCTCGACGAACGGGGGTATTTCATCGCACAGGTTGATCAGCAGGTCGCGCGCGCCAGGTCCCTGGTCGTTGTAGCCGATCAAGATCGGTGACACTTCGGTACCGTCGTTGCGTCCCGCAAGGCCGTGCGGGACGAAACTGCCGTCGCGAAAAGTCCAGAGCAACTCATCGAGGCGTTCGGCGTCGGCCCTGTCTTTCGCGTGGATATAGACGGTGTTCTCGAGGCGCCAGGCTTTCTCTGCAAGCTTGCAGGCGAGCATGTGTCGCGCACGCTCATCGGCCGCGGCAAGCACGTAGAAATCCACTCGGGCCATAGCGTGGGCGGATCCGTGTGTCAGGGAAGGGCGCCGCAGCGTGCCAGGAGCACCTGCGACAACATGGGCACGGGCCTGCCGGTGCCGCCCTTCTTGGCGCCCGACTTCCAGGCCGTACCGGCGATATCGAGGTGCGCCCATGTCATGCCGTCCGTGAACTTGCCGAGGAAGCATCCGGCGGTAACGGCGCCGCCCCCGGGGCCGCCGATGTTGGCCATGTCGGCGAAGTTGCTCTTGAGCTGGGCAGCGTATTCCTCGCCGAGTGGCATCGGCCAGCCACGATCTTCAGCCGCGTCGCCCGCCGCGAAAATTTCCTCGCGAAGCGCGTCGCTGTTGCTCATGATTGCCGTGCGATGCGCACCCAGTGCGATCACACAGGCGCCCGTCAGGGTCGCCACGTCGATGATAGCGGCGGGCTTGAAGCGCCGCGAATAGGTCAGCGCATCGCAAAGGATGAGCCGTCCTTCCGCATCGGTGTTCAGGACTTCGATGGTCTGTCCGGACATGCTCTTGACAATGTCGCCCGGCTTCGTTGCCTTACTGCTCGGCATGTTCTCGACCGCTGGAACGACGACGTTCACATTGATCGGCAACTTCATGCTGGCAACGGCCGCAATCGTGCCGAGGACGCTCGCCGCGCCGCACATGTCGTATTTCATCTCGTCCATGGCGGGCCCGGGCTTGAGCGAAATACCGCCCGTGTCGAAGGTCACGCCTTTGCCGACGAGTACGACGGGCTTCTCATTGCCGGCGCCCTTGTACTTCATGACGATCAGCTTTGCGGGTTCGGCCGTGCCGGCGGTTACCGACAGCAACGACCCCATCCCAAGGCGCTTCATCTCCGCTTCGCTGAGCACCTGCGTGGTCAGCTTGCCGTTACCGGCCGCCAGTTTCCTGGCGACGCGCGCCAGGTAGCTGGGTGTACAGACGTTGGCCGGCAGATTACCGAGGTCCTTCGCCAGACGCACGCCCTTGGCGATGCCATCGCCATGTTCCGCGCCCCGGCTTGCCCGTGCAGCGTTACCGCGATCAGCAACGGCATGCCCGTATTTGCTGAGCGGTATGGGCTTTTTCTTGCGCCCGCTCTTCATCTCCGTGAAGAGGTACAGCGCGTCGCCCATCGCTTCGACGGAGTGCCGCGCGAGGTAGTAGACATCGCAGCCTTTCACGGACTCCAGTGTCAGGGTATTGAGTATCTGCCTGGTCTTGCTGCCCTCGAGCGCATGGATCGCGGCGGCGACGGCCTTCTTGAAGACTGTACCGTCCAGTTCGCCTTTCTTGCCCAATCCGACCACGGCAACGCGCTTTGCCCGCACACCGGGTACGGCGGTCAGGATTGTGCAACGTCCGGGTGCACTTGAGAGGTCACCTGACTTCATGAGCGCCGTGAGGTGCCCCTTGCTTGCTGTATCAACGTCGGCGGCACCGCCACCGAGCTTGTTGCGCTCGTAAATTCCAACAATGATGCAATCGGCTGCACGCCGTGAGGCTTTGCTTGTCGTTGTAAAATATTCCATAAATCCTTGGTCGCCTTATTCTTCTTCAGGGCTGTCATGGGCAAAACAATGCGGTAGTCTAACCGTTTCGGGCTACCGCAGCTACGCCATCCCCCCCTCTCGTGAAGCGCATTCTCGACCGATACATTTTTCGCGAAATCGCCCTGACCTGGCTCGGGGTCACGATGATATTGCTCATGATTCTGCTGACCAACCAGTTTGCCCGGGTGCTCGGTGACGTGGCGAAGGGCAAATTGCCCAAGAACGCCGCGTTTGACGTGATCGGGCTGTCCGCGGCGCAATACCTGACGGTCCTTGTGCCGATCGGCTTGTTTCTCGCCGTCATGCTGGCCCTGGGGCGCTTGTACCGCGATTCGGAGATGCCTGCCATGATGGCCTGCCGTGTGGGTCCGTCGGGTGTGTATCGCCCGTTGCTCTGGTTGCTGCTTCCCCTCGCGCTGGGCGTCGCATGGTTGTCGATAGAGGGCACGCCGCAGGCGATGAACAAGATAGAGATGATCAGTGCCGAGGCCCGTCGCGAAGCGGACCTGGCCAGCATCGAGCCGGGGCGATTCACCGTGATCGGTCCCGAGCGGGCCGTCGTCTACGGTGAAAGCATCTCGGCGGCAGGCCACATGGAGAAGGTCTTCCTGGAGCGGCAGGTTGGAGAAAACGGCGTCGAGGTGGTTGTCGCGAAGCGTGGTGAGCAGGTCGACTCCGATGACCCGGACACGCGTATGCTGGTTTTGCACGAGGGTCGTCGCTACGAGGGTGTGCCTGGCACGGGCAGTTTTCGAGTCGTGGAGTTCCTGGAACACGGCATCCCGTATCGCCTGCCCAGCCTGAAGCCGTCAGATCCGCGCCCCCGCGCGATGTCGTTTGCCCGGCTACTGGCCTCGAACGAGCTGCAGCATGTCGCCGAATTGCAGTGGCGCCTGAGCGTGCCGATCTCGACCATACTCCTCGCGCTGCTGGCGGTGCCGCTCGCCAGGAGTCGGCCGCGAGAGGGCCGCTATGGGCGCATCGCCATCGGTTTGCTCGTGTTTATCATCTACTTCAACTTGCTGAGCGCCTCGAAAGCCTGGACCGAAGAGGCGGCTATCCCGCCGGTACTCGGACTGTGGTGGGTGCATGGCTGCGTGTTGCTGTTCACGCTGGTGCTGCTCGCATTGCAGAACGGCTGGCACCGGAGAATCTTTCGATGAGTCTCCTGAGCCAATACATGCTGCGCACGATCCTCGCCAGTACTGCTCTCGTGCTGGTGGTGTTGCTCGCGTTGGCGGGCCTTTTTGAGTTCATCGCGGAGCTCGACGACATCAAGGGCGACTACCAGACACCGCAGGCCATTTTGTTCACAGCCTTGCGACTGCCGAATCTCGCGTTCGAGATGTTGCCAGTCGCCGCGCTGATAGGCTCCTTGCTGGGTTTGGGCGCGCTTGCCGGCAACAGCGAAATCATTGTCATGCGATCCGCCGGTTTCTCCGTGCGGCGGCTGGCCGGTATGGTCGCCGTCTCCGGGTTTGTCCTGCTCATCTTTACGGGTTTGCTCGGCGAGTTCATCGGCCCGCCGCTCGATTTCTACGCGCGCGACATGCGCATGGAAGCGCGTTACCAGAAAGACGACGATCTCGGCAACGACACCTGGGTGAAGGACGGTTCCGTCTACCTGCATCTTGAGCGCGTCAACACGGAGTTTGAGTTCGGTTCGATCTACGTGTTTCGCTTCAATGAAGACAACCGGCTTGCATCGATCGCGCTGGCGGAAAACTCGGGCATCGATGAGGACGACAACTGGATTCTGCACAATGTGCGCGAAACCCGGTTCCGCGATGACGGGGTGCAGGTCGTCGAATCCTCCATGGCCGTCGAATCTTTTGAGGTCAATGCCGAGCTGCTGGGCAGTTCGCTTGCCAAGCCGCTGAGCCTGTCGGCGCGGGGACTGCTGGTCTACATCGATTACCTGAAACGCAATAACCTCGACGCGTCGCAGTACGAGTCGGAGATCTGGTACCGCGCGTCTCGCACACTGACCGTGCTGGTCATGCCGGTACTTTCCCTCGCGTTCGTGTTCGGGTCGTTGCGCAGCGGTGGCGCGGGTGGTCGCCTGATGATCGGCGTCGTCGTCGGGCTCGCGTATTACCTGGCCAGCGAAACGCTCGCAAACTCCGGCCAGGTCTTCAAGCTGGATCCGGCGATCGTTAACTGGTTACCGCTCGCGGTGCTGTGTGCGATTACGGCAATTGCGCTCGCGCGGATTCGCTAGCCGGCCTGTTTCTTCGCTTTCCCCGGTTTCGGATAGTAGACGAGGCGCGTACCGCTGAGCCGGTCGTGCCAGGTCAGCTTGTCCCTGTCCCAGAGTTGCCACAGGAATCCAAGGCCCGCGGGCGCCCAGGACAGCAGCGCGGCAAAGAATCGAATGCTGGCTGCAGCGACGCCTGGTTTCGCGTTATCCGCCGTCTGCAATTGCAGTCCCCAGGATTGCATGCCCAGCGTTCGTCCGGCGCGTGTCCAGAAACCGACGAAGAACAGGTAGACGACGCCGGCGAGAACCAGCCGGTAAAGCGTGTTGTCGCCAGTTTCCACGGGCTCCCCGCCGCGAACAGCGATGAAAGGAATCGTTGCGAGGAAGAGCAATGCGCCGACGAGTAGCGCGTCGTAGATGATCGCGCCGAAGCGGCGCAGCAAGCCCGTGTTCTGCATGGATCTAGATACTCGAGAAGTAGTCGGCCATGCGCTTACGCATGGTTGCGTCGGGCATCTTACCGAAACCGGCCCCGAGATTGTCAGCCATGTGATGGGGTTTGCTGGTCGCCGGTATCGCGCAGGTCACGGCCGGGTGGCTCACGATGAACTTCAGGAAGAACTGTCCCCAGCTGTTGGCGAAATCCAGGGCAAAGTCCGGCAATGCCTTACCCGCGACCGCCCGGAACAGCCGACCGGCCTGGAACGGCCGATTGATCAGTACGGCAATGCCGAGTTCCGCGGCCAATGGCAGCACACGATCTTCAGCTTCGCGTTCGCCGAGCGAATAGTTGATCTGGATGAATTGCGGCTTGAACGCTGTCATTTCCCGCGCGAGCGCTTCATGCGCACCGGCCGTGTAATGCGTCAGTCCGCTGTAGCGAATGCGTTCCTGGTCCTGCCACTCGCGGATCGTCTGCATGTGCACGGCCGTGTCGCGGAGATTGTGAACCTGCATCAGGTCGACGGCGTCGGTGCGCATGAGCTCTGCCGAGCGCTGCATCTGGGCCGCTCCCGCCGCCTGCCCGTCGGTCCAGACCTTGGTCGCGAGAAATACGTTCTCCCGGTTGACGCCCGCGGCGATGACATCGCCGATCACACGTTCCGAACGGTTGTACATGGGCGATGTGTCGAGCAGGCTGCCGCCGGCATCGGTTAGGCGCTGGACGATCTCCTTGCGGGCGGCGATCGCGTCGGGCGTGCTGTCGACATCGAACACGTTGTAGGTGCCGAGCCCGATGACAGGCAGCGACTCGCCGCTCGTGGGGATGGGTTTGGACAGCATGCCTGCGTCACCAGTTGCGAACGCGATGCGGGGCAGGGTGCCCAGCGCGGCGCCAGCAGCGATAAAGTCTCGACGATTCCACATAGTTCCT